>JAYRVK010000865.1:0-1674 GCA_041918555.1 Sandaracinaceae bacterium | reverse complement strand
CGAGGCCGCGCGCGCGCGCCACGAGAGCGATCCCTCGCCGCCGTGGCGGCCGGGCGAGCCGCTGAGGCTCCTCATGGCCGGCTACGTCGGCACCCGCAACACCGGCGCGGACGTGCGCGTCGAGGAGATGGTGCGCCAGCTCCGGCACGTGCTCGGCGACGACCACGTCGAGCTCTCCATCTGCACCATCGACCCCGAGCTCACGCGCGGCTACTTCCGCACCGCGCGCCAGCTCCACATCCCGCAGATCTTCCACAAGTTCCTCTTCGACACGGTCCGCACGCAGCACGGCGTCATCGCGTGCGAGGGATCGATGTTCAAGAGCAAGTTCGCGAACGCGCTCTCCACGATGATGGTCGGCGCGCTCGGGCTCGCGGCGGCCGAGGAGAAGATCGCGGTCGGCTACGGCGGCGAGGCCGGGGCGATGGACGAGTCGCTGCGGCGGCTCGTCGAGAAGCACTGCAAGGACGCGCTCGTGATCACGCGCAACGACGAGAGCCGCGCGGTCCTCGACAAGCTCGGGGTGCCGACCGCGCCGGGCACCGACACCGCGTGGACGTTCGAGGCCGCGCCGGCGGAGCGCGCCGAGCGCCTGCTCGCGCGCGCGGGCTGGGACGGGGAGAAGAAGATCGTCGCGTTCTGCCCGATCCACCCGTTCTGGTGGCCGGTCAAGCCCGAGCCGCTGAAGGCCGCGGTGAACGAGCTCACCGGGAGCTGGGACGACGCGCACTACAAGAGCGTCTACTTCCACAAGCACGGGCCCGACGTCGATCGCGCGCTCGAGCAGTACCTCCGCGGCATGGCCGGCGCGCTGAAGGACTTCACGCGCGACCGCCCGGACTGGTTCCCGATCCTCGTCGGCATGGAGCAGCTCGACCGCGGCGCGGTGGAGCGGCTGGGCGAGCTCCTCGGGAAGAGCGTCCCGCGCTTCGTCTCGGACGACCACGAGATGTACGAGATGGTCGCGATCCTGCGGCGCTGCTCGCTCGTCGTGAGCTCGCGCTACCACGCGCTCGTGTGCTCGATGCCCGGGCTCGTCCCCTCCGTCGGCGTGACGATGGACGAGCGGATCCGGAACCTCATGGCCGACCGGGGCCAGCCCGATCTCGCGCTCGAGGTCGACGACGAGCAGCTCGACGAGCACCTCCTCGCGGCGATGGAGCGCGTGCTCGCCGACGTCGACGCGCACCGCGACGGGATCGGCCGGTGCGTGGTGGCGAACCTCGCGCGGATGGGGGGCATGGGCCAGATCCTCGAGCGGCACGTCCGCGGCTTCCACCCGGACTTCCCCTTCCCCGCGCGGCCCGACGATCCGTTCGCGTACCTCCCGCCGCTCGGTCCGACGACCGCGCCGCTCCTGGACCGCTGGGCATGAGCGCTGGGCGAGAGGGAGCGGTGACGCGCCTCGAGGACGGGCTCCTCACCGTCGCGCTGCACGGCGGCCGGCTGAACGAGATCGGCCTCCCGATGCTGCGCGCGCTCGAGGACGTGGTGCCGCTGCTCTCGCGCGACGGCGTGCGCGCGATGATCCTCACCAGCACGCACGCGGGCGGCTTCAGCGCGGGCGCGGATCTGCGCGAGCTCCACGCGGGCCTCGCGTCGGCCGGCGAGGGGGGGGGCGCGCTCGCGGAGCACGCGCGCGAGCTCTTCGACTCGCCGGCGACCGCCGCGCGG
>JAYRVK010000864.1:0-1655 GCA_041918555.1 Sandaracinaceae bacterium | reverse complement strand
CGGCCCGCGGTGCACGCGCGGGCCGGGGAGGGTGGGGCTGGCGCCGGTCTTGTCCTTCAGCACCTCGGGCTCGAGCACGAAGCGCCCGGGCCGTACGCGCGTGCGCGCGGCGCGCAGGCGCAGCGCGATCATCGGACCGAGCGAGCCCTCGGCCGGCGCGGTGAGGAACACGCAGCGGCAGGCGTGCTCGCGCGCGAGTGAGCCGAGCCGGCCGAGCCACGCGCCGCCGCGCGGCGGCGCCTGGCCCTCGCAGTCGATCACGACCGCGCCGAACGCGCCCGACCGGAGGAGCAGCTCGGCGGCCTTCGGCGCGCCCGACGCGCCCGCGCGCGCGGGCACGTGCACGACGAGGAGCGCCTCGAGATCCACGCCCGCGGCCGCGAGATCGGGCGGGTAGAGCGCGCCCCCGTCGCGCTGGATCCACGCCGCGGGATCGCCCGCGCGCTGGCTCGCGAGGACGATCTGCACCGCGGCCGTCGTCGCCGCCGCGCCCGGCGCCCGCGCGAGCTCGACGAGGAGCCCCCCGGGCAGCCCCTCGCGCGCGCGCTCCGGCAGATCCAGGGCCCGCACGAGCCCCCGCGGGAACGGCACCGGAGACGTGAGGGCGCGAACGGCCATCGTGCTCGATCGATGACTGAACACTTGGCCAGTGTCAAGGGCGCACGGGCGGCCGGCCGATCCTCACCAGGGCCTCGCGCGCCGGGCGCGCGGGCTCGGGCGCGTCGAGCGGCTCGACGACGAGCTCGAACAGGCCGTGATCGAAGGGCCGCCCGCGGGCCGGGTCGGTCGCGACGAGCCGCTCGCGCAGGCCCCGGCGCGCGTGGTCGCGGGCGCGGAAGTGGCAGTACGGCTGGTTGCCCGGACGCCCGAAGAACGAGTGCGCGGTGAACGAGCAGCCGCCGAGGCACGTGTCGGCGTACGGGCACTCGGCGCAGAACCCCGAGAGGTCCGCGCGCGTGCGCGCCCGCGTGAAGGCGAGCGGCGCGGTCTCGGTCCAGATCGATCGGACCGAGCGCTCGCCGAGGTTCCCGCCGACGTACGACGCGGTCTGGAGCGACGGACAGCCCTTCACCGCGCCGTCGGACTCGATCCCCATCACGTAGCGCCCGGCCTGACAGCCGCCGAAGTGGTCCTCGTGCTCGGGGCGCTGCGAGCGCAGGAGGCTCTCCTCGGGCCCGAAGTAGCCGAGGTTGTTCCCCGGCATGATCAGCAAGCCCTCTTGCATGCCACGCGCCTTGAGCGCCGCGATCCGGGGCACGAGGTCGAGCAGATCGTAGGGCTGGAGGAGGAGCTCGGGCCGATCCGCGGCGCGCCCGAGCGGCGCCGTGAGCTGGACCTGCCAGGACACCACGCCGGCCTCGCGCAGCACCTCGTAGAGCGCCTCGAGGTCGGGCGCGTTGAGCCGGTTGAAGTTGGTGTTCGCCGACACCGCGAGGCCCGCCTCGCGGCACGCGGCGAGCGCGCGCAGCCCGCCTGCGAAGGAGCCGCGTCGCGCGCGCATGAGGTCGTGCGTGGCCTCGAGCCCGTCGAGGCTCACCGACACGCGCGCGAGCCCCGCCCCGCGCATCGCGCGCGCGAGGGCGCCGTCGAGGCCGCGCCCGCCGGTCGGCATCACCGGCGTGACCCCGGGCGCGGCCAGGGCTCGGACGATCGGG
>JAYRVK010000863.1:0-1921 GCA_041918555.1 Sandaracinaceae bacterium | reverse complement strand
GCGCGCCGGGCTCGGCGGCCTCCATGGTCATCGCGCGATCCTCGGCCGCGTCGAGCTCCTCGCCGTCCTCCTGCGCGTGCCCCGCGATCGGCGCCGCGAGCCCCGCGAAGAGCACCGCCGCGAGGGCCCACCCGAGCCGCTGTCTCATGCATCCTCCAGGAGGCCGCGCTCGGCCGCCTCGACCTCGAGCGCGGCGAGCTGCTGGCGCGTCCGTTCGTGTCGGGTCCGGGTCCAGATCAGCCACGCCACGAGGAACGTGAACGCGAGCAGGCTGAACAAGAGCGTCTGGGTCATCTCCGGCGCGAGGCCGCCGCCGCGCGACGTGATCACCGTCGGGTGCGTGCCGCGCCACCGCTGGACCGAGTAGTGGATGATCGGCAGGACGAACAGCCCGACGATCGCGAGCGCCGACGCGAAGCGGCGCTCCGCCTCGCCCGCGTCGCCGAAGGAGCGCAGGACGACGTACGCGGCGAAGATCATCCCCGCGAGCATCGTCGTCGTGAGGCGCGGATCCCACGTCCACCACACGCCCCACGCCTTGCGCGCCCAGAGCGGGCCCGTGATCAGGACGATGAGGCAGAAGAGCAGGCCGACCTCCGCGCCAGCGACGGCGACCGCGTCCCAGCGCGGGGTGCGGCGGATCAGGTAGCCGGCCGAGGCGAGCCCGCAGATGCCGAAGCCGACGTACATCGAGTACGCGCTCGGGACGTGGAAGTAGAAGATCTTCTGCACGATCCCCATGCGCAGCTCGACCGGCGCATGGACGAAGATCATGTAGAGGTCCGCGAGGAGGAGCGCGGCCGTGAGGGCGCCGAACGTGAGCCACACGACGGGCAGGCGCGCGGCGCTCGAGGGGGTGCTCATCGGCGCTCCGAGGGTATACCCGGCGAAGATGACATGGGAAGCATGGCTCGAGGTCGTGGAGGACCTCGCTCCGAGAGTGCTGGGGCCGGCGGACCGGCGCGGCCAGCCCCTCGTGGCCGAGGTGCGGCGGCTCAGCGAGCTCTACACGCGCGAGCGCCACGCGCTCGACCGGGCCGCGGAGGCGCACGCGGCGCGGCTGCGGTTCTTCCTCCTGCGCGATCTGCTCAAGGTGACGGGCCCGCTCGACGAGCTCGGCGACGCGCTGCCTGCGGGGCCGACGTGGCGCGTGCTCGATCTGGGCGCGGGGCTCGGCACGACGACCCTCGGGCTCGCGACGGTCGCGAAGCGGCGAGGGATCGAGGCGATCGAGGTCACCGCGGTCGAGCGCGATCCGGCCGCGCTCGACGTCTTCGAATCGCTCGCGCGCGCGGCCCACGCCCGCGGGCTCGTCCCGAAGATCCGGATCGACGCGCGGCGCGCGGAGCTCGACGGGCTCGCGATCGGCGGGCTCCCGAGGGCCGACCTCGTCGTCGCGGGGCTCGTGCTGAACGAGCTCTTCGCGGATCGCGCCGAGGCGGACCGGCTCGACGCATCGGAAGCCTTCTCGAGGGATCTCGTCGGCCGCCTCGCGCCAGGAGGCAGCGCCATCGTCCTCGAGCCGGCCCTGCGCACGCAGTCCCGCTTGCTCCAGGTGCTCCGCGATCGCCTCGTCGAGCATGTCTACGCGCCTTGCGTTCGTACAGGCCCGTGTCCGCTCTTGCGGCGCGAGCGCGACTGGTGCCACGCGGCGCTCCCGCTCGATCTGCCGGAGCCGCTCGCCGCGATCGCGGAGGACGCGGGGCTGCGGGGCTCGCGGCTGACGTACGCGTACCTCACGCTGCGCGCCGACGGCAGGCGCCTGCGCGGCCTCGGCGATCCCCGCGTGCTCCGCGTGGTCGGCGGCCCGGTCCAGAGCAAGGGCAAGTCCGAGTGGGACGCCTGCGGCGAAGCGGGCCTCGTGAAGCTGCGCCGGCTCGATCGCGAGCGCGCGCCCGGCAACGCCGCGATGGACGGCGCG
>JAYRVK010000862.1:0-4982 GCA_041918555.1 Sandaracinaceae bacterium | reverse complement strand
GGCGACGAGGATGCGGTGCTTGAGGTCGCTTCGGGCGGGCATCGCGGCATCCTACCAACCCGCGCGCCTCTCGGCTCCTTGGGCGCGACGGTCCGTGCATCCCGCGCACACGCCCGTGCCGGACCGTGCCGTGCGCTCCGGCCACGGGATCGGCCACGGCGCGACACGGATGTCGCGATCGGCCGGCCCAGCGGCCGGAAGACCCGCCACCCTGCGACGCCGATGTCACTGCTCGCGGGCGAAACGGCGAAGCGCCGACGATGACGCACCGTGGCACGACGACTGCAATGTGTGAGCTCGTCCACTCCACTTCCCTTCGACTCGCTTCGTCGTCTTGCGCGGTATCCATCACAAGCCGTCTTGCGCCCTCGCGGCGAGCCTCGCGATCGCCGCGCTCCTCGCGCTGCCCACGGGCGCGACCGCGCAGAATTCCTCACCCTACTGCCGGCGCGTGCGCGCCGAGGCCGAGTCGCGGGCCTTCCTGCTCTTCTCGCCGCGCCTCGCGGTGCAGGCGCTGCACGTCCCGCTCGTCGGGGGCACCGGCGGCGTCGCGCTCGAGCAGGGCCAGGCGTGGCAGGCGCGCGCGGCCCTCTCCTTCTCGCCGATGGATCAGGCGCGTGGTGTGCTCGTGCTCGATCAGGCGAGCGCCGAGTGCGAGCGCCGCGCGGCGGGCGAGGAGATCCAGCGCGCCCTCGCGGGCGGCTCCGGCTTCGGGCGGCTCCGCGCGCTGCGCGAGCAGGTCGCCTACCTCGAGTCCGCGCGGCCCGCGATCCAGCAGCTCCTCGACCAGGCCGAGCGCGCGCGCACCGAGCAGCTCATCACGATGCACCAGTGGAACGACGTGCGCCTGCGCGCGAACGCGATCGATCGCCACGTGCAGTCGCTGCGCGCCGAGATCGACCGCCTCGCGCAGGACGACGAGGACCGGGCGGCCAGCGATCGCCCGATCCGCGCGCAGCTCGACGACTACGAGCGCCGCTCGATCGATCTCGCGCGCGCGGAGTCGGACCTGCGGCGCCTGAACCCGTGGCAGCTCGACGTCACGGCCGGCATCGTGCCGCTCTCCACGGTCGACTGGTTCGGTGCGGTCGAGCTCTCGTACAACCTCGGCGGGATCGCGCAGGCGTTCGCGGAGGACGAGACGATCGCGGCGCGCGTCGACGAGCTGCGCGAGGCCGACTACGAGGTCCGCGGCGCCGTCGAGCGCTTCGAGCGCTCGATGCGCGCGAGCACCGCGGAGCTGCGCGACGCGCTCCAGCTGCTCGACGCGCAGGCGCGGCTCCTCGATGAGCAACGAGACTTGCTCACTCGCGCTGGCGAGGAGACGGCGGAGGCGCAGCAGTCGCTCCGCATGGTGGAGATGAACCGCATCGAGCTCGAGGGCGATCGCGTCTACCGGCGCACGCTGCTCTCCGAGCGCGAGGCGATCGCCGGAGGCACCGATGACCGTTGAGCGAGCGCCCGCGCTCGAGGAGGAGCGACAGCCGTACGGGACGCCGGGGCTCGGGACGCGGCTGGTGTCGCTCGCCGCGCTGATCTCGGTGCTCCTCGGCGCCGGCTGGCTCGTGGTGTCGCTCGTGTCGTTGTTCACCGACTCGTGGATCGCGCCCGCGAACCTGTCGCCGGACAACGACGCGGTCGTGAACCTCCACGTGGAGATGACGCGGCATGTGGCCGAGGTCGAGCGCGCGGAGGCCGAGCGCGTCCGCATCGACCATCAGATCGCCGCGATCGACTCCTCACTCGCGCGCCTCGCGGTGCTCGGGGACAACACGCGCGACATGTTCCTCTGGGGCGCCGACGTGCAGGGGCAGTCGGCCTCCGCGATCGACCGGAGCGTGCGGAACCTGCGCCAGCAGCAGCGGATGCTCGAGGGGCTTCGCGACCGGCAGCGCGAGCGCACCGAGCGCACGCGCCAGCAGCTCGAGGAGGGCATCGTCGGCCGCCGCGAGCTCGACGCGGCCGAGCAAGCGCTCGATCAGCTCGAGCTCCAGCTCACGGGGAACCTCCGCGCGATCAACGAGGCCGAGCTCCAGCTCGAGCAAGCTCGGTTGACGTCGGCGACGCTGCGGCGGACCGCCGAGGGGCAGCCCGCGCAGGCGGGGGTGATCCGCGGACAGATGCCCGAGGTCGTGAACCGCCAGGAGGCGATGATGCGCATCGAGCTCGAGGTGATCGAGCTCCAGGCGGAGCGCCGCGGGCTCGAGGCGCTGCGCGACACGGCGCAGCGCAACCTCGGCCGGATGCGCGAGGCGCTCGCGCAGATCGAGGCGCGCCCCCTCTGGCAGGCCACGCAGCGCAGCGTCGACGTCGCGTTCGTGCCCTACGAGCAGCTCGAGGGCGTGCGCCCCGGCGACGACGTGATCCAGTGCACCTGGGGCATCTTCGCGTGCCATCGCGTCGGGACCATCCGCGAGATCATCCCGGGCGAGATCGTGACCCCCGATCCGTGGGGCGAGCTCGCCCGCGGTCGGTTCGTGATCCTGCACCTCACCGACCACCTGGCGGTGCAGGAGCGGATCCTGCGCGTCTCTCCGAGGTGAGGCCGAAGCCGTGTCCCTCGACAAGATCATCTGGTTCTTCTCGAGCGCGGGCCCCCTCGACATCGTCGGGCCGCTCCTCGTCCCGCTCGGGATCGGGTTCGTCCTCTACCAGCTCAACTACCTCTACATCCTCTCGCAGGCGCTCTTCCGGAGATGGCGCGCGGCGCCGCTCCCGCGCCTCGCCGAGCGTGACCGGCTGCCCGTCCTCGCCACCGTCCCCTCGCTCCTGCGCAACCGCGACGAGCTCGAGGCGATCCAGGCCGCGATCGAGAGCACGCTCGCCAACGGCTACCCCGCGCCGCTGACCATCGCCGCGTGCGTCGACGGGACGGACGCGCGCCCCGAGCTCTACGCCGAGCTGCGCCGCTGGGCGCGCGCGGTGGCACTGCCGCGGCCCGACGCGCGCGTGATCGTGTGCGGGCACCCCGAGCGGCGCGGCAAGGGCGTCGCGGGCGACATGGGGGTCGTCGAGGTGTCGCGCCGCGTGGAGGACGGCCGCATCCCGCGCGAGCACGCGCCGATCGTGTTCTTCAACGTCGACGCGGACTCCGAGCTCTCGCCCGGGGCGCTCGAGGTGATGGTGTGCGCGCTCGTCCGGCCCTCGCGCCTGACCGGCGACGCCGCGATGGTCGTGACCTCGCACGTCGCGGTGCCGAAGAAGCACTACTGGAAGGGCTGGGGCCACCTCTTCAGCGCGCCGGGGATCATCGCGCTCTCGGTCGCGCGCGAGTACATCGTCTCGCTCGGCATCGGGCGCAACAACAGCCGGATCCTCCCGCACACGGGCGCGTCCGGGGCGCTCTACTGCACGTGGTTCGAGGTGGTGCACGCGGCGCCGACCTATGCGCGGTTCCTGACGACGCTGACGCTGCGCGAGTGGCTCGGGTGGTGGATCGGCGAGGCGCCTCCCTCCTTCGCGGCGCGGCGCGCGACGCTCGCGCCCCACCCCGAGGCGATCGCGGGGATGGGCGACGACACGTGGATGACGTGGGTCGCGATGGCCTCGCGCGTGCGCGCCGATCGCAGCATCGACTTCGAGCTCCCGCGCACGCCGGCGCACGCGATGTGGCGCGCGCTCGTCACCTACTTCGCGCGGCCGTTCCGCTACGATGCGCGCGCGAAGATCTACACGGCGACGCCGACGAGCCTGAAGGGCTTGTTCCGGCAGCGCATCCGCTGGAACGTCTCGCGGATCTGGACCGTGCAGCGCTGGTGGCCGGGGCTCGCGTTCGCGTGGACGATCGGGCTGCCCGCGTTCTTCGACGTGGTCCTCGTGACGTTCTTCCACGTGATGATCGTCATCGGGTTGTGCCTCGCGCCCTTCATGAAGACGCCCGCGATGTGGTTCGCGCTCGTGATCCTCGTCGAGCTCGGCTACTTCACCGAGCGCACGTGCTCGACGCTGTTCGCGCTCTTCATCGACGGCTCGCTGCGGAAGAACTGGCGGCTGCTCCTCGCGCTCCCGACGGCGGGGACCTTCCACTTCGTGTTCAACATCGGCAGCACGATCGTGGGGTTCTTCCAGATGGTCTTCGGCGGCGGCTACAACAGCGGCTTCACGCCGGAGCGCACGCTGATCGCGGGCGGCTCGTCGCGGATCGCGCTCGGCTACCGCGCGGTGCGCGCCGCGAAGCTCGCGGTGCGCTCGGTGCTGAACGGCGACGTGCCGCTCGGCTGGTGGTGGCTCGGCTGGCAGGCCACGCCGTGGACGAAGAACGGCTACGCGGGCTGGGATGCGCCCGCGACGCCGAAGGTGGCGCCGAGCCCCGCGCCCGCCGCGCCGAGGCCCGAGCCGGTCGCAGCGGGGCTCCCGGTGCCCGCGGTCGTCGAGGCCCGCGCGCGCACGTCGGCCGCCCCTCCCCCGCCGCTGTGACGCGCGCGGGCGCGGGCCTTAGCCGATCGTCTCGCACCGGCGACACAGGGATAGGCCTCTCGCCGCAGCCCACGGTGCCCGCACACTGGCACGAGGCCTGCTGATGGGACCTCCCCGAGCGGCGCGGTCCCCCGGACCGTCGCGCCTCACCCCAAACCGGCGCGCTGCGGCGCGGAGCGAACCGCGTCCCGCGGGCGCGTCCCGGGAGGCCGTCCGCTCACCAGGGAACTGAAGGTTCGACTCCTTCCGAGGCCGCCGGGCCTCGTCGCGTAAAGGTAGCGCACTGGGCCGCTCAACCCAGCTCCCACCCTTTCATCAGAAGGGAAAACCCTGAGCCGGCCGGAGGGTCCGCGGTCCACGCGCCCCTCGGGGACCGTCGCGCCGAGCCCGCCTGGGCGACGCGAGGCGCGCCGAGCCGAGCGGCTCCGCGCGCCTCGCCTCTCCCGAGGCGCGCGCGCGCGGCGGGGTGAGCGAGCGAGCAAGGTTCGGTGCACGCAACGTATCTTGCTACCTCCACCACCCGGACCGCGGACCGTCCGGCCACCCTCACCTCCCACAAGGAGCAG
>JAYRVK010000861.1:0-1535 GCA_041918555.1 Sandaracinaceae bacterium | reverse complement strand
GCTCGCGATCGAGCGCACGCTCGGGGCGCGCGCCACGGTGCTCGAGCCCGCGGACCGTCGCGCGGCGGAGCGGCTCGCGGCGCCGATCGTCGCGGCCGACCTGCGGCTCGACCGCGCGCGCCTCGCGCCGCTCCGCGCCGGCGAGGAGCGGGTGATCGAGCGCCGCGAGCCGGGCGGCCCCGTCCCGATCCTCGCCGCGTTCGGCCGACGCTTGGCCCCCGCCACGCCTCGGCAGCTCTGGGCCGACTCGCTCGCGACGCGGCTCCACCGCGAGGACCCGCGCTCCGTCCTCGTGGCCGCGAGCGCCGACCAGATCGAGGCCGCCCGCAAGGACCGCGTCCCGCTGCGGGGCGCGGGCTTCGGGCGCCGGTTCGTGGGCCGCGTCCCGCGCATCATCGCGTGCGGGATCGGCTGCGGCTTGCGCATCCGGGGCTCCATCTCGCGCGAGGCGCTCGGCCGCGTGCGCGCGCGCCTGCGGCCCCGCGTGCGCGCGTGCTTCCGCGACGCGCGCCGCGGCCGGCCCGAGTGGTCGGCGCGCGCGACGCTGCGGCTCGTGCTGCGCTACGGCGAGCTCGTCGCCGCCGACGTCCCGACCGCGACGGACCCCGGGCTCGCGCGCTGCGTCGCGCGCGTGGCCGACGACTTCGAGGACTTCCCGGCCGCCGAGGGCGCGGTGGTGGCCTTCCTCCCGTACGCGAGCGAGGCGCTCGCGCCGCCGAGGGCCGCGCCGATGCCTCTCCGGGCGAGCGTCGTGCGCGCGCTCGACGAGGCGGGGCTCTAGTCTAGTCGAGCACGATCAACCGGCACCGCCCGGCCGCAGGGACCCAGCGGAAGCTGGCCTCGGCGGCCTCGCGGAAGCCGGTCTCGTCGCGGCCGAGCGGCTCGAGCGCGCCGTCGAACAAGGCGACGCGATCGCCCGCGCGGAGCTCCGCGCTGAGGAGCGCGCCCGCTCGGAGGATCTCCTCGGGGAGCGCGCGCCACTCCGCGACGAGCGGCGCGGGGACGCTGCGCCAGCGCTCGGCGGGGAGGTACACGTCGACGCGGCCCGCGGGCACCGTGATGCGCTGACCGGCGCGTCGCAGGACGAGCGGCTCCTCGACGCGCGCGTCGCGGACCACGACGAGCTCCGCGTCGCGCCGCTGGTGGAGCTCCGTCGCGACCAGGCGGCCCGTGTCGACGCGCGCCTCCTCGACGCGCTCGGGCCGCGGGCGCGCGCGGCGCTCCGCCCGGTAATACGGCTTGCGATCCTCCAGCGTGGACCACGCCATGAACCCGATCCAACCGGCCGCGATCACCGCGTACGGGATCCCGAGGAACCACGGCCACGCCTCGGCCAGGGAGGGCGAAGCCGCGAGGATCATCACGTACCCGAGGAAGAACACGATCCCGACCGGACCGAGCGCGGTGACCGAGCCGACGACGATGCGGCTCGTGAGATCCTCCCCGTCGAGGTGGGGGATCACGAGGAGCGCCCTCTCGATCGCCTCGTCGGCGCCGTCGACGAGCCGGACGGAGCGCCCCTTCTCGCCGCACGG
>JAYRVK010000860.1:0-4327 GCA_041918555.1 Sandaracinaceae bacterium | reverse complement strand
GCGGCGGCCGCGTCGGTCCCCGCGTCGGTGTCCGGGCTCGCGTCGTCGCAGGCCGTGAGGAGGAGCGCGCCGCAGAGCGCGCCGAGGATGAGTGGCGTGATGTTCTTCAAAGTCAGACCCCCGGCGCAGGTATGCGCGCGGCGGGACGAGCGGGCAACCTACTCGGCCGGGCCGGTGACGCGCATCCGCATGTCGAACATGCCGTGGGCGAGGTACTCGCACGCGCCCGAGCCGCCGCACGCCCAGCGGCCGTGCCCTTCGGCCACGCGCTCGTCGAACACGACGTACTCGGGCAGGAGGTCCGGCAGATCGTTCGCCCGCCACGTGCCGAGCGCACGCGGGCCCGCGATCACGAGCACCGCGTGCTCGGGGTGCTCGGGGTTCGGCGCGACGAACGCGGTGCCGACCTGCTCCCCAGAGTGCGTCGCGTCGCCGAGGTGCACGCCGTCGTCTGCCACGCGGATCGGCAGCCGGTCCGCGAACCGCGCGAGCACCGAGTTGCTGGACGGCGGCCCGATGAGGACGAGCGCGCGCTCGGCCGACATCGCCTCGGTCACGTCGACGTCGTCGACGATCGGGTAGTCGACGATCCAGCCCTTGGGGTGCGACCACCGCGCGGCGACCAAGCGGTTGATCAGCGTGTGGTCCTCGTCCTGCGTCCCGACCACGAACGTGAGCGGCTCCTCGAACACGTCGCGGATCGGCCCGCTCGCGCCCGCGCGGCGCGTGCCCGGCTGCGGCCAAGGCTGCGTCGCCGCGCGCCACGTCTCGCCGTCGCGCTCGATGGTGAGCGGGCCGGGCCCGGTGACGTCGACGTCCCCGACGCGCACGACGAGCGGCGCGCCCTCCGCGACGAGCGGCGCGGTCGGGCGGAACGTGACCGCGGCCGCGCCGGTGATCGTCTGCACGCGGATCACGCCCTCGTCGTCGATCCGCGCGTCGACCTCCGCGAACCTGTCGGCCGCCTCGCGCTGCTCGATCGTCACCCACCACGCCGTGCGCGTGCGCTCGCGCGCCGTCCGGAGCCGCACGCGGCGGGGCTGCTCGGGCCGGCGGTAGCGCTGCATCCAGCGGAAGATCGCGCCGTTCGCGTAGGTGTCGGACCACACGTTGTGCCCGAGCTCGGGCTCACGGTGCTCGTGCCGATAGCCGAGCGTGTCGAGCCGGCTCACGAGCGAGCGCGTCCACGAGAGCGGCCGATCGCGCGTCCCGCGCACGAGCAGCATCGGCAGGTACAGGCCGTTCTCCGCCCAGTCGACGTCGCTCCGGTGCGCGACGAGGAACTGCTCCGCCTCGCTGAGCTCCGCGTGGTTGGTGTCGGAGCGCACGCGCTGATCGTGGTAGCCCGCGAGCGCGGCGCTCGCCGCGAACACGTCGGGGTTGCGGTACGGCACATACGCCGCGCCGGTCCCGCCCATCGAGCCGCCGGTGACGTAGAGGCGGCTCGCGTCGATGCGGAAGCGGCGCCGCACGTCGTCCATCGCCTCGAAGATGTCGACCTCGCCCGCGTGCCGATAGAAGGACTGCCCGCGCCCGGTCGGCCCGATCACGAACATCGGCCCCGAGGTCGGCGGGATCCCGTGGCGTCCGTGCCCGACCAGCGTCTCGCCCGCGCCGGCCGCGCGCGCGAGGCCGAACGTGTTGCGGAAGTAGTCGCCCGCGTTGCCCTTGAAGCCGTGGAGCGTGACGAGGAGCGGCCACTGCCGATCGCCCGTCGTGCGATAGCCGGTCGGGACGAAGAGCTCGTACTCCTGCGGCGTCCCGTCGAGCCGCGAGTAGAACGCCATGCGCTCGTAGCCTCGGATCGCGCCGTACGGATCTTCACCGTCGTCGAGCGCCTCGGCGAGATCGTGCGCCTCGCGGGCGAGCCACGTGCGCCAGCGCGGATCCGCGTCCTCTTCCGCGACGACGCGGAGCGCCTCGCGGTAGCGCCAGTCGATCGGGGCGCGCGAGCCCTCGGGCGCGCGCGCGAGCGAGGCGCGCAGCGACACCGCCGCGAGCAGCGTCGCGCGGTCGTTCGACACCCGCTGGCCGAAGCGCTCGCTGCGCTCGCCGGCCCGCGCCTCGAGATCGAGCGCGCCGCGCTCGGGCATCGGCTCGCGGATCTCGAAGCGCGCGGCGTGCGCGTGGCCCTGCGGCGCGAGCGTCGCGGGCTGGCCCGCGAGGCTCACCTCGATCGGTCGCTCGAGCCCCCCCCCCGGTAGATCCGCGCGGACGACCACCGTCGGCACGTCGCCCTCGAGCACGTGGCGCTCCGCGAAGCGCACGGCGCCGGCGACGAGGCGATCCGCCTCGGCGTCGGGGATCGCGGGGAACGCGATCGCGACGTTGCCCGGACCCGCGCGCGTGCCCTCGCTCAGGAAGCGCACGGTGCCGCGCCAGCGCCCGCGCGGCGGCGCGTCGAAGCGCAGCACGAGGCGGTGCTCGCCGGCAGGGAGCGGGAGCGGCGCGAGCATCCGATCGCGGACGAAGCGATCGGGGCTCGCGGCGCTGGCCACGAGCTGGCCGTCGAGGCGCACGCTCGCCGCGCCGCGCATCCCGACCATCACGTACGCCCGCGTGTCGACCGGCACCAGGAGCTGCGCGCCGAGGTACACGACGTCGTGCGCCTCGCGGCGGCGGCACTCGCCGAGCTCGAGCCGCTCCTCGGGGAACGAGACCAGCTCGGGGGGGGGGCACGCCGCTCCGTCGCCGCATGGCGCGCCGAGCGCCTCTTCGGAGGCCGCGTCGAGCGCGCCGCTGTGGAGCACTTGCCACGTGCTGAGGAGCCCGGTGCGCCCCGCCACCGCGAGCGCGCGACCGTTCGCGAGCGTGGCCGCGTCGGGCGCGGGCGGAGGCTCCTCTTCGTCGCCCGTCTGCTCGGGCTCCGAGATCAGGATCACTGGCGCCGCGCTCGCGGTCCGCGGCCGCGCGCTCGCCGTCGGCTCGACCACGCCGCACGACGTGAGCGCCGCGATCGCGATGGCGATCGCGCTCAGGTGGACGATCTTCGGTGCCGCTTCGATCGCTCGCTCCCGCGTGGGCTCTCGACGAAAGGATGAGCACACCTCGCGCGGTCGTCGACTTTCCGGACCGATCTCGCCGCGCGTCCTCGGCGTTGGACGATGATCTCGCCGCGCGGCCTCGCTACTCTGGCCCTTGGTTCGTCCACTGCTTCGTCTCGCTTCGATGGGCACGCGCCGATGGCGCGAGAGGGAGGCGAGCGTGCGCGAACGAGTCGAGTCGGACCGAAGGGGTCACCGGCGGATCGATCTGCGGGCGACCGCGACGCTGGTGCAGCGAGGCGAGGCGGTCGGCCGCTTCACGGTGCAGAACCTGTCCGCGGGCGGGGCGCTCCTCACGGGCACCCACGACGTCTTGCGCGCGGCGCCCCTGCGGCTCCTCCTCGAGCTGCCGAGTGGGGACACGCTCGCGGTCGGCGCGCACGTCCGGCGGCGCGCCCAGGCGGACGGGATGGTCGCGCTCGCCGTCGTGTTCCGGCACCTGAGCCCGGGCTCGGAGGACCGGATCCAGGACGCGGTGGTCGCGCTCCTCGACGATCGCTACCGGTCGGAGCACCCCGCGGTCCTCGTGGTCGACGCGGACGAGATCGTCCGGCTCGGGATCATGGCGAGGGTGGGCGCGCTCGGGCGCCGATCGATCCCCTGCGCGGCCCCGCTCGACGCGATGCGGGTGCTCGCGTCGGGCGAGCCGGTCGAGGCGGTGGTGGCCCGCGACGGCGGCGCGTCGAGCCCCGAGCTCCTCGCCTGGGTCGCCGAGAACCACCCCGAATTGCGGCCGATTCTCCTCGTGGAGGACCGGAGCAGCGACCCCTTCGTCACCCACCTGACGATCTCGCGCTGCTTCCCCGAGCAGCTCGGCGCGATCCTGGCCTGAGATTTCTTTGAATAGTAGCGTAGGAGACCGGTCTGATACCGTCGCTGGCGAGCGGCTGGCCTACACCTGGGAGGCGGCCCTGGCCGGAGGTGGAGAGAGGGACATGACCGAGAAGAAGAGCCTCGAAGAGAACGACATCGCGAGCGAGCGACCGATGAGCCGCCGCTCCAGCCTGGCCGCCGTGGGCACGGCCGTGGTCGGCACCGCGGCGGTGGTCGCGGGCGTCGCGGCGGCGCCGTCGAAGGCGTCGGCGCAGACCGACAGCGATGGGGGCCCGAACGCCGACGCCGCGGGGCGTGGGCGCACCGGCCGCACCGACAGCGACAGCGGCCCGAACGCGGACCGCGCGGGTCACGGTCGCGGGCGCAGCTGCTCCGACAGCGACGGCGGCCAGTACGCCGATCCGGCGGGCGGCGGTCGGCGCTGCTGATTCGCGGGGGGGGGGGGGGGG
>JAYRVK010000859.1:0-3765 GCA_041918555.1 Sandaracinaceae bacterium | reverse complement strand
CTTTTCCGAATCCCCCTCGGCCTCCCCGCGTCCGACGCGCCGCTCGCGCTCGTCGCCTTCCACGTCGGGCTCGAGCTCGCGCAGCTCGGCTTCGTGGGGCTCGCGCTCGGCGCGCGGTGGCTCGCGCGCGGCCTCGCGTCGCGGCGGCGCGTGCTCGCGTGGGGCATCGGCGCGGTCGCGGCCGTCTGGGTCGGGCTGCGGCTCGAGGCGCTCGTGGCGTGATCGCCGCGTGGGCAACGCGCTGCACAGGCGCCGTCCGAGGCCGACTCCGCGGGGCGGCGCGCGCCCTGGCATGGTCGATGCGGCGCGCTCCGATCATGCATCCCCGCGTCAGCTCCCTCCTCGTCCTCGCCGCCCACGCGCTGTCTGCGTCCGCTTGTGGCCCACGCTCCATCCCCGAGCGCGACAGCCCCGCGCTCACCCCCACCGGGGCCGCGTCCTTCCCCGGCTTCTGGAGCGCCGACCTGCGGCGCGACGGGGTCTTCACGCGCCTCGACGACGCGACGGAGCAGGTGGTCGTCGAGCGCGCCACGGGCCCCGGGGCTGCGCACGAGCTCTTCCGTGTCCCCAGCGAGCTCGGGAACGCCCTCCTCGCTTCGCGCGCCGACGATGACGCCGTGGTCGTCGTCGAGGGCGCGTCGCTCGCGGTGTACCGCTGGGACGGCGTCGCCGTGACCGACCTCGCGCCGCGCTTGAACGCCGCCCTCCTCGTCGCGCACCCCGTCGAGGATCTCCTGAGCGTCACCGCCGTGGACCTCGACCCCAGCGACGACGTCGTGCTCCTCGCCTCCGTGGGCGGGCAGGCCGAGGACGCGCCGGCCGACCAGCTCTGCCGCCTCGGCGCCGACGGCACCGATCGCTGTGAGGGCCTCGACGGGCTCGAGGGTCCGTACGCGTCGTTCACGGCCATGGCGCTCGGAGGCGATCGCGTCTACGTGCTCGCCGACGATCACCTCCACGCCCGCGACGGGAGCGGCGCCTGGGCCCGCGTGGGCGGAGATCGCGTCGTGTTCCTCCACGCGCTCGAGGGCGGCGGGGTCGCCTTCGTCGACGACCGCACGACCTCCTCCGCGCTCGTCACGCTCGACGCGGAGGGCCGCGAGCTCGGCTCGATCGACAACGTGTTCTACGTGCACGGCCACTCGGGGAGCGGCCTCTGGGACCTCGCCAGCGACTACGAGACCGACGGCTCGTGCGGGTCGTTCAGCTGGTCGTGCACCGAAGCGACGGTGTGGACCCAGTACGTGCTCTACCGCATCGACGGCTCGCGCCGGGAGATCGCGCACATCGACGTCGACGGCGGCGGGCCGGGGTACCCCCAGCTCCTGCCGCTCGCGGATGGCTCGCTCCTCGTCGACCTCGGCGGGGTCGTGTACCACGTGGTGCCCTGACCCTTCGCGCGCCGGCTCTCCGATTGACAGTCGGAGATTCGCGCGGACACACTTCTGGCCGGATGCCTCGCGCGAAGCCGCTGCCGGTCCTCGGCGAGCTCGAGCTCGCGGTGCTCGAGCACCTCTGGGCCCACGGCGAGGACGACGTGGCGGGGGTGCACGCGGCGGTCGGGCGCGCGCGCGCGATCACGCTGAACACGGTGGGCTCCACGCTCGAGCGGCTGCACCGCAAGGGGCTCGCGCTCCGCTGGAAGGTGAGCCACGCGTACCGGTACGCGGCCGCGATCGAGCGGGACCTCTTCCAGGCGCGGCGCATGGTCGAGGCCGCGGGCGGCGCGGCGGCGCTCGCCGACACGGGGCTCCTCGCGGCGTTCGTCGACGCGGTCGCGGAGCTCGACGAGTCCTCGCTCGACCGGCTCGCCGCGATCCTCGAGGCGCGGCGCGAGGGGCGCGGATGACCGGCGCGATCTGGCTCGTGGCGGTGTTCGGCGCGGCGGCGACGCTCGCCGCGCTCGGCGTCCGCGCGGCGCTCGCGAGCGCGTTCGTGGAGCGGCTGCACCCGCGCACGCGGGCCCGCGCGATGAGCGGCGCGGCGCTGCTCCCGCCGCTCGCGGGCGGGCTCGTGCTCGCCGCGACCTTCCTCCCGCTGGGGCTCCCCGCGCACTGCGTGGTGGAGCACGGGCACCTTCACCACTGCCTCGCGTGCGCGCTCCCGGCGCCCTCGGTCGCGGTGAGCGTCCTCGCGATCGTGTACGGCGCGTGGGCCCTCGGGGGGCTCGCGCGCGTCGCGGTCGCGTTCGCCCGCGCGCACCGCGCGATGGCGCGCCTGCGCCGCGCCGAGGCGCGCGACGGCGATCTCGCGCTGCTCCCGGTGCCCGGTCACGTCGCGTTCGTCGCGGGCTTCGTGCGGCCGCGCACGTACGTCTCGGAGCAGGCGCGGGCATGGACCGCCGTCCTCGCGCACGAGCGCGACCACGCGCGGCACCGCGATCCGCTCGCGCGGCTGCTCGCTCGGCTCGCCCTCGTGGTCGCGCCGGGGCTCGGCGGCTGGCTCGAGCCTCGCCTCGCGCGCGCCCAGGAGCTCGCCGCCGACGAGGCGGCGGCGGGTGACGTCGGCGACCGGCTCGAGGTCGCGCGGCAGCTCGTCGACTGGGCGCGCCTGCACGCGACCGCGCCCCCGCTCGCGCTCGCGTTCGGGCACGGCGACGTCGGCGAGCGCGTGCGGCTGTTGATCGATCCGCCGCGCTACCTCGCGGGCCCGAGCCGCGCGCAGCTCGGCGCGCTCGCGCTCGGCGCGGCCTCGGTCGCGCTCGTCCTCGCTCCGTCGATCCACCGCGGGGTCGAGGGGCTCGTCCACCTCCTCCAGCACTGAGCCACCGAGCTCTGTCACCCCGGAACCCAAGAAGGTCTCGCATGCCTCGAACTCCGATGCTCGCTCGGACTTGCCTCGCGGCCGCGCTGCTCGCGCCGGGCTCGGTCGCCGCGCAGGCGTGGACCGAGGCCGACGTGGCGCGCCTCGCGGCGGAGCGCGCGCCGAGCGTGCTCGAGGCGCGGGCGGCGGCGCGCCTGGCGCACGGCGCGATCGAGGGCGAGGGCCTCCTCCCGAACCCGACCCTCGAGTGGGAGCGCCAGGAGGCGTTCGATCCGAACGCGCAGTCGCAAGACATCTTGACGGCCGTGATCCCCCTCGACCTCTCGGGCCGGCCCGGCGCGCGCCGCGCGCTCGCCGAGCTCGAGGCGTGGCGCGCGGACGCCGACGAGGCGGGGGCACGCGCGGCCGCGGTGACCGCGGCGCTCGCGGCGTTCTATCGGGCGCTCGCGTCGGAGCGGCGCGTCGCGCTCCTCGAGGACGCGCAGGCGAGCCTCGACGAGGCGGTCCGCGTGATGGCGGAGCGGCGCGAGGCGGGCGAGGCCTCGGGCTACGAGACGTCGCGGCTCGCGCTCGAGGCGGAGCTCGCGCGGAGCCGGCTCGCGGAGGCGCGCCTCGAGGTGCTGCGCGCCCGCGTCGCGCTCGGGGCGCCGCTCGGGGTCGACGAGGTCCCGCCGCTCGAGGGCGCGCTCGACGCGGCGGCGCCCGGGCCGCTCGAGGGCTGGCTCGCGCGCGTCGAGGCGCGGCCCGAGCTCGCGGCCCTCGCGCGGGCCGCGGCGGCCGCCGATCGCGCCCGCGACGCGGCCGAGCTCGCGTGGATCCCTCGGGTCGCGCTCGAGGGCGGCTACAACCGCGTCGACGGGCCGGTGCCCGGGCACGGCTACGCGGTCGGCCTCTCGCTCGAGGTGCCGCTCTTCGATCACGGGCAGGGCGAGCGCGCCCGCGCCGCCGCGGCGGCCGAGGCGCTCGGCGCGGTGCGGGCCGCGGTGGTGGCCCGCGCGCGCG
>JAYRVK010000858.1:0-6429 GCA_041918555.1 Sandaracinaceae bacterium | reverse complement strand
CGCGCTCTACACGGCCAAGCGCGCGGGCCGCAACTGCGTGCGCGCCGTCCAGTTCGAGGGGTCACGCCGCGTCGATCCGAGTGGAGGTTCCCGATGAGACCGCGCTCCGTGTATGTCCGAGTCCTGCTCCTCCAGGTCGCGCTGTTCGGTTGCGATGCGTCGGCGGGCGTCCCCGACGAGGTCGGTGCCGCGGGCGAGGCCGGCCTGTTCGTCGGTCACCGCGCGTTCTCGATCGACGCCCCGGGCGCGGTGCGCGCGCGTCGAGCGCTCGTGCTCGACCGGGCGACCGTCGCTCGCGTGGAGCCGGGTGAGGCCACCGACCCACCGGCCGCGCTGCGGCTCAACCTGTTCGCGGGCGCCGTGTACGACGCGCGCCTCCTCGGCACCGAGGAAGCGGGTGGGTCGCTGGTGTGGCGTGGCGAGATCGTCGGACGCTCCGGCTCGGCGGTGACGCTGTCGTTCCGCGGCGACGCGGTCGCGGGCGTGATCCGGGTCGACGGACGCGTGTTCACGGTGCAGCCGCGCGCGAGCGGGCCGGTCATCGTCGAGTGGGACGAGGCGGCGGTCCCCCTCGATGCGCCGTCGATCGTCCCCGAGGCGTCCGCGCCGGGTCGCGGGAGTCCGATCGCGCTGCCGGCGCCCGCGGGCGCGGTCGGCGCGGCCTCCGAGATCGATCTCTACGTCGCGTACACGGTCGCGGCGCGCGCCGCCGCAGGGGGCGAGGACGGAATCCGCGCGACGATCGATCTGGCGATCGACGAGGCGAACCAGAGCTTCGAGCGCAGCGGCGTCCCCGCGCGCTTCGCGCTCCTCGGCGCCGCCGAGGAGGACTACGACGAGCTCGACTTCGACTTCCACGAGACCCTGGGGCGGCTGGTGACGCCGGGCGACGGCGCGCTCGACGGGGCTCCGCGCGCGCGCGACGCGCTCGGCGCGGACCACGTGGTGTTGCTCGTCGAGCACGTCGGACCCTACGCGGGCCTCGGCTACCAGCTCACCCGCGCGAACCGCCCGATCTTCGCGGAGTACGCGTACTCCGTCGTCTCGCGCGCGTACGCCGCCGGCTTCTACACGTTCGCCCACGAGCTCGGGCACAACATGGGGGCGAACCACGATCCCGCGAACGCCGATGACGGCTACCACGCGGACTCGCGCGGCCATCGCGACCCCGACGCCGGCTTCCGCACCATCATGGCCTATGGCTGCGAGGGGGACCCGTGCCCGCGGGTCGGCCTGTGGTCGAGCCCCGAGGTCGCGCACGAGGGCACGCCGTCGGGCGTGGTCGGAGTGTCCGACAACGCGCGCACGCTGCGGGAGACGGCGGCGATCTGCGCGGCGTTCCGGGAGCGCGTGGCGCCCGCGGCGGTCGCCGCGCGGATCGTGAGCCCGCGGGACGGCGCGAGGCTCCCCGCCGGCGCGGTGACGTTCACGTGGGAGGACGCCGGCGCCGACGAGTACGTCCTCCGGGTCGGGACCGCCCCCGGCGACGCGCGTCACGCGAGCGTCCGCGCGGGCACCCGCACGCGGGCGACGGTCACGGGCCTCCCCGCGACCGGAGAGCCGGTCCACGTGCGCCTCACCAGCCGCTTCGGCGCGAGCCGGCTCACCTCCGACCACGTGTTCGTCTCGTATCGCGGCGCCCCCCCCCGGGCGCGCCTCACCGTCCCCGATCGCCAGCTCGCCGGGAGCTGGAGCTTCTTCGCGTGGACATCCGTCGAGGGCGCCACCGCGTACCGCCTCGAGGTCGGCACGTTGACCGACCCGTCGCGCTACCACGCCGGCGAGCCCGTCGAGGAGACGTTCGCGCACGTGGTCGGCCTCCCCGTCGACGGCAGCCCCGTGCTGGCTCGCGTCTGGACGCGGGATTCTTCGGGCGTATGGGCGACTCACGCGTCGGTGCACCGCGCCTGGACGGCGCCGTCGTACGCCGCGCACCTCGTGGCTCCGGCGCCGGGCGCGGTCCTCGACGGCCGCCGCGCGACCTTCGTGTTCAGCGAGACCGCCGCCGATGGGCACTGGCTCGTCCTGCAAGACGAGCACGGGATCTTGTCATCGACCTCGGTCGCGTCGGACCGCGTGACCCTGCGGGGGCTCCCGACGGACGGCCGCGATCTCTGGGTCGCGCTCTACTCGCGCGGGCCCGACGGATGGGCCGCGACGAGCGCTCGGCTGCGCGCCTTCGGCGCGCGCGAGCGGCCCTAGCCCTTATGGGTTAAGCCGGAAAACCTGACGCGGCGTGTGGCCGCGCCGGGGACGCGATGGTATGCTCTGCCTCCGGGTCGCATGGGGGAATCGGGCTACGCAAGAGACGTTGCGGCTGGGGTAGTGCTCGCCATCCGACCGCGGTGCGAGGCGCTGGCGGGCTGGATCCGCCCGCCGCTCGGGATGCGGGAGGTGGCGACGGGGGCCGACGCGCTGCGCCTCGCGGTCGACGTCGACGTCGACTGCGTCATCCTCGGCGTGCCGCTTCCCGATGTCGACGCCTCGGCCTTGCTCGACGAGCTCTGCGCGCGCGGGCTCGGGGTCGTGGTCCTCGTCGAGCGCGCCCATCCGGAGGTCGCGCTCGAGCTCGTGCGCGCCGGTGCGATCGACGTCCTCGCGCGGAGCGCGCTCGAGCCCCGATCTCTCGACGCGGCCCTGCGCCGCGCCACGGAGCGGACCCACACGGGACGCGAGGCGGCGCTCTCGCAGCGCGTGTGGGAGCGCATGCCGCTCGGCGTCGCGGTGCTCGAGGTCGCGCAGGGTGCGGGGCTCCGGCTCGTGGCGGTGAACGAAGCGGGGCGCGCGCTCGCGGTGCAGGGCGAAGGACGGATCGTGGGCGTCGAGCCCCACGTGCTGCGCGAGGTCTGCGGGCGTGTGCTCCTGAGCGGGGAGCCCGCGCGCCTGGACTCGATCCTGGTCTCGCTCGACGGTCGCGACTGCACCTACGACGGGCACGTCACGCGCCTCGACGCCCGCCGCGTGCTGGTCCTGCTCGAGGACGTGACGGAGCTCCTCGTCGTGCGCCGCCAGCTCGAGGCGGCGAGCCGCATGGAGGCGATCGGGCGGCTCGCCGGCGGCGTCGCGCACGACTTCAACAACATGCTGACGGTCATCTCCGGTCACGCCGGCTTCGTTCGCGACGCCACGGCGCCGGGCGACTCGTGCCACGAGGACGCGCTCTCGATCCTCGACGCCGCGGGCCGCTCGGCCGACCTCACCCGCCAGCTCCTCGCCTTCGGTCGCCGCCAGATGTCCGCGCCCCGCCTGCTCGAGCTCAACGCGACGCTGTCGTCGATGCAGTCGCTCCTCCGGCGGATCATCGGCGAGCACATCGCGCTCTCTACCCAGCTCGACTCGCGCGCCGGGTCGATCGTCGTCGACCCCACCCAGGTCGAGCAGATCCTCATGAACCTCGCGGTCAACGCCCGCGACGCGATGCCCGGCGGCGGGACCCTGCGTGTGGAGACCCACCGGCGCACGGTCGTCGAGCGCCTGCGCCCCGGGAGCTTCGTCGTCGAGCCGGGGGAGTACGCCGAGCTCCGCGTCATCGACGACGGGGAGGGGATGACCGACGCCGTGCTCGCGCGGATGTTCGAGCCGTTCTTCACCACCAAGTCCAAGGACGACGGGACGGGGCTCGGGCTCGCCACCGTGTACGGCATCGTCAAGCAGAGCGGGGGGAGCGTCTGGGCGGAGAGCGAGGTCGGCCGCGGGACGACGTTCTACGTCCTGTTCCCTCGGGTGGACGGGGTGCCGACCGAGCTGCCCCCGCCACCCCTGCGCCCTTCGATGCCGGGCGGCGAGACGGTGCTCTTCGTCGAGGACGAGCGCCTCGTGCGGCGCGCGGTGCGCCGGATCCTCGAGACGGCCGGCTATCGCGTGCTGGAGGCGGAGGCGCCGTCCGTCGCGCTGGACCTCGCCGTGGCCGAGCACGTCGATCTCGTCCTCACGGACGTCGTGATGCCGGAGATGAACGGTCGAGAGCTCGCCCGCCGGCTCGGCGAGGCCTTGCCCGACGCGCGGATCCTGTTCACGTCGGGGTACGCGGCCGACGAGGCGGTGGGGAGCGCGCACCTCCTCGATCCCGGCGTGCCCTTCATCCCCAAGCCGTTCACCCGGCAGGCGCTCCTCGAGGCGGTGCACGACGCGCTGCGGAGCGGGCCGAACCTCGCGAGCCTCGAGTCGGCGTCGCCGTGAGGGTCGCCGACCCGGATCGACTCGTCCGGGGCGGCCCCGAGGGCCCCGCCGACGACGGCGTGGCGCTCGGCGAGCTCGGGGCCTGGTTGCGCGAGCGGCTCCTCGCCTACCGGGACGCCCCCGGCGGGGAGCTCCACCTGCGCTGGTCGCGCGACGCCGGGAGGCTCTCGTTCGAGGCGCAGCTGCTCGCGGACGAGCCGCTCGAGCCGTCGCTCGGCGGCCGCCAGTTCCTCCTCGTCGAGGACGACGCGCTCGGGGCCCGCGCGATGGCGCGGATCCTCCAGCGGTACGGTCCGGTCCGCACCGCGGACAGCGTCGCCGCGGCCACCGCGCTCCTCGGTAGCCCCGGCACGTGGCTGGGCATCCTCGCCGACGTCGGGCTGCCCGACGGCGATGGCCTCGAGGTCGTGGCGCAGGTCCGCGCTTGCGACTCCGCGGTCCCCATCCTGGTCCTCACCGGCGCCGTCGATCCCGCGCGCGCGAACCGCGCGCAGGAGCTCGACGCCGAGTTCGCGTTCAAGCCGCTCTCCGCGCTCAACCTCAGCCGCTTCGCGCAGCGCGCGCTCGCGCGCCAGCGGATCACCGATCGCGCCGTGGTCTCCGTCATCGCGCGCCGGGCCGAGGAGTGGGGCCTGACCCCGCGTCAGGTCGAGGTGCTCGCCCTCGCGAGCGCGCGCGGAGGGAGCACGCGCGCCCGGATCGCCGCGGCGCTGGGCGTGTCGGGGAACACGGCCAAGGCCCACCTCACCGCGATCCTGAGGAAGGCGGGGGGGGGCAAGCTCTCCGACCTGGTGCAAGGGATCTTGTGCGAGGCGTGGCTGGAGGACCCGCAGCGCTGAGCTGCCGAAGGGGGTTTCACCCCCTTCCCCCAGCGCGCGTCAACCGCGCGGGGGCCCCCAAACCCAGTCGTAACGCGGGGGCGCCGCGTTCGCTCCCACGCTCCGCGTGGGGACCCCCTCGGCCGACGGCCGGCGCTGCGCGCCGGCCTGGCCTCGATCGATCTATCGACACCCTCTGTCTGAGCGCGGGGCTCGTCAGCGGCGCGTGGGCAGGGGAGGGGGCCGCGGCGACGAGAGCGCGATCAGCCGCGTGATCCCCTCGCGAAGGCCTGGCGTCTCGGCCTCGAACTCGACGGCGAAGCGGTACCCGGCGGGCGCCGCCACGACACGGACGATGCGCGCCCAGGTCGCGACGGGCGCGAGCTCCCCCTCGGACTCGAGCGGGAACAGGTGGAGCTCGACGCGGCGGCCGACGAGGAGCCAGACGGGGCGTGTGAGCATCCCGAGGTCCACGAGGGCCCCCGACTCGCTGACGTCCAGCACCTCGAGCACGTACGTGTTCCGTCCGCGCTTGACGCGGACCTGGGCCATGACCTCGAAGCGCGGATGGCGCCTGCGCTCGATCGCTTGGGGGTGGGCTTGGGCTTCCATACCCCCTCGAACGGCCGGCCGCGACCGCAATTAAGCCATTTGCGCGCGCCGCGCGCGTCGCGCATACGTGCAGCCGTTGCCCGATGCGGCCCCTGTTCTTCGAAGGACCCGAGAAGAAGGTCGAGCTCGTCGTCCCCGACGGCCACCCGCCCCTGCGCGGGCTCGGCGAGGCGTTCTGGCGCGGCGTCGTCGCGGCGGCGCGCGCGGAGGTGCGCAGCGCGATCGCGAACGAGCACCTCGACGCCTGGCTCCTCAGCGAGTCGAGCCTCTTCGTCCACGACCGCTTCGTCACGATGATCACGTGCGGTCGCACCACGCTCGTCGACGCGGTCGAGGCGATGCTCGCGCGCATCGCGCCGGCTGCGCTCGTGTACGAGCGCAAGAACGAGCACGTCCCGGACGCGCAGCCGAGCCGCTTCGCCGACGACGCGCGCCGGCTCGCGCAGCGGGTGCCCGGCCGCGCCGTGTGCTTCGGCGACGAGCGCGGGCACGCCGTGAGGATCTTCCACGCCCTCGGCGTGCACCACCCCGGCCGGGGCGATCGCACGCTCGAGATCCTGATGCACGGGATCGACCCCGCGCGCGCGGAGCGCTTCCGCGCGCCTCCGCCGGACGGCGGGCTCGCGCCGCGGCTCGGGCTCGCGCGCGCGCTCCGCGGGCACCGCGTCGACGAGCACGTGTTCACGCCCGCCGGCTACTCGCTCAACGCGATCCGCGGCGCGGCCTACACCACGCTCCACGTCACGCCCGAGCGCCTCGGGAGCTACGCGGGCTTCGAGACCTGCGCGCCCGACTTCGGGGCGCACCTCCCGGAGCTCGT
>JAYRVK010000857.1:0-4837 GCA_041918555.1 Sandaracinaceae bacterium | reverse complement strand
CTGGGAGTGGGTCGCGGATCACTACTCCTGGTGCTACCGCGGCTGCCCGCGCGAGTGCGGCGACGCGTGCTTCGTCGACGACCCCCGAGGTCGCTGTGGCGATTCGCACGCCGCGTGCCCCGAGTCGCTCGGCCACCACACCGTGCGCGGCGGCTCGTGGTGGTACCCCATCGACCGCGCCACGACCACCGCGCGGCGCGGCGCGCCGGGGGACAACCCGAACCCCCACCGCTTCGGCTTTCGCTGCGCCCGCGGGCTCTGAACCGTGGGGACGGTCCCAACTCGATGAACTTTCCTCGCAACGGAAGTTGATCAAGTTGGGACCGTCCCCAGACGCACCAGACGCGGTCCGCAACGGAAGTTGAACGAGTTGGGACCGTCCCCACGGTCAGGCGCGGAGCGCCGCGGCGAGCTCGAAGACGTGGGCGTCCTCGGCGCCGGCCTCGCGGAGCCAGGCCTCGAGGCGGAAGACGTACTCGTCGTTCGCGCCGCTCGGGCCGCGGGCCGCAGCGATCTGTGCGGCCATCGCCGGGAGCGGGGCGGGGCCGAGCCAGACCGGGTTGTCCGGCGTCGCGAGGTAGACCGTGGCGGGCACCCGGCGGCCGTCCGTCAGCGCGAGCTCGACCTCGCGCGCGACGTAGCCGCCCCGCTCGCGGTGATCGAGCGTCGCGACGATCGCGTCCCGCTTCTCCTCCGCGAGGCGGTACGCGCGGCCGACCACCCGCGACCCGGGCGCCTCGATCAGCGTGACCACACGGCCGCGCGCGCCGGGCACGCCGCGGTGATCCTCGGAGCCCTGCCAGAAGCGGCGCTCGAAGCCCTCGAGCGTCGCCAGCTCCGCTTCGACGTGCTCGAACGCGGGCCGCCACACCAGCGAGCCGTACCCGAAGATCCACACCGCCCGCCTGCGTTAGCACGCGGACGGGGCTATGGTCGGGGCCGTGCGTCCGAACCTCTGCGCCCTCCTCCTCGCGCTCGTCCCCGCCACCGCGTCGGCCCAGCCCGGCGCGTTCACGCCGGATCCCGCGACGCCGCTCTCCGAGGAGGCGCGCCACATCGCGAACGACGTGCCGAACGAGGGCACCGCGAGCCCGGGGGAGCACTACCCGGTCAGCAACGAGTTCAGCCACCACCTCTGGTTCGAGCACATCCGCGACCGCGGCGGCGCGTTCGTCGGGGTGGGGACCGATCAGTGCTACACGCTCGCCGCGGTCCAGAACGCGTCGATGCTCTGGCTCGTCGACTACGACCCGCTCGTCCCGGTCATCCACCGGCTCTACTCGGTGCTCGTGCCCGCGACCGACAGCCCCGAGGCGCTCGTCGCGCGCTTCGAGCGCACGAGCCGCGACGCGACGGTGGCGCTGCTCCGCGAGCGCCTCGCCGAGGCCGACGACCTCGAGGCCATCGTGCGCGCGTACACGCGCAATCAATCGCAGATGCACGCCTACTTGCGCCGCGTCCTCCGCAACGCGAACGGCACGTGGCTCAGCGATCCCGCGCTCTACGCACGCGTGCGCGTCCTCTTCGAGTCGGGCCGCGTCGTGGCGCGCAACGGTGACGTCACCGCGGACGGCGCGATGCGCGCGGCCGGGCGCGCGGCCCAGCACCTCGGTGTCCCCGTCCGCGTGATCTACTTCTCGAACGCGGAGCAGTTCTTCCCGCTCGGCAGCGGCTACCGCGCGAACGTCGACGCGCTCCCGACCGACGAGCGGACGGTAGTCCTCCGCACCTTCCGCGAGTCGGGCGTCACGTACCCGCCGCGCGAGCGCTGGCACTACATGGTGCAGCCGCTCGCGGATCAGCGCGCGCGGCTCGAGGCGGGCTACCGGCACAGCCGGCAGTTCGTGTTCGACCTGATGCAGCGGAGCGGCCGGTTCGTGGGAGCGAGCGGCGTGTCGGTCCTCGACGATCGCGTCCCGCAGCGCAGCGGCCGGCGCCCGTAGCTCAACGGGAGAGCAGGACGGCGCCGGCGATGTCGAGGCCGGTGACGACACCGACCACGCCAGGGACGCAGCGCCCGTCGGCGCGGTGCTGCGCGTCGCGCACGAGGATGTGCTTGACGTCGAGGGCCACCGCGCGCGCGGCGGCGCGGTGCACCGCGGTGCTCGTGACCTCGAGGATGTACCGCAGGCTCATCGCGTCCTCGACCGAGGCGTCGTCCGTGAGGGTCCCCGCGGCGAGCGCGGCCTCGCGCGTGAACAGGCCCACCGCCTCGTCGCGCTCGGTGACGACGAGGCCGCTGACCCCGTGGGACTCGAGCTCGGCCAGCGCGACCGCGAGGGGCGTGTCGATGGGCACGCACACGGCGGGCTTGTTCATCAGCGATCCGAGCGGGATCGCGATCCGCGAGGTCCCGACCGCGCGCATCAGGTCCGTGGTGCTGAGCACGCCGACGAGCCGACGCTCCGACTCGACGTAGAGGTGGTGGATGCAACGATCCACCATGAGCTGCGCGGCCTCGAGGAGGCTGGTGCTCGGCGCCACCGTGACGAGCTCGCGGCCCATCACGTCGCCGACCGCGCCGCTCGGCGTGGGCAAGAGGGTGTCGCGCCGGCCGTCGCGCGCGCGCACCCCGGCGTGGAGGAGGTCGGTGCGCGAGAGCACGCCGACGGGGCGGCCGCGCGCGTCCACGACGGGGAGCGCGGACACGCCCACCTCGTCCATCGCCGCGCTCGCGACGCCGAGCCGCGCGCCGACGTCGAGGGTCGCGGGCTCGCGGGTCATGTGGTCGTGGACGGCGCGGTGCTGCATCGGCACCGCCTACGTACGCCCGGCGGCTCGGGTCGCCAAAGAACGCTCGAGACGGATCGTCTCTGGGGCGAGAGAAGCTCCTTCGGGCTCGAACGTCGAAGGGCTCGTGGGCGCCGTCGAGACCCGAGAGCGCGCGTTTTTTGCAGAGCCCCCAGGGATCACCCATCCTGATCGAGGGGTGCCGTGAAGAATTTCCCCTTCCTCTTTCTCTCGACCTTCGTCATCATGCCCGCCCTCGCGACGCCGGGACGGGCCTTCGCCTTCGATCCGGCGCCGCTCTGCGCGCAGCCGACCGCCCCCCTGGAGGAGCCGCTCGCCCCCGCGGTTCCTTCGCTCGCGCCGGTCCTCATGTGCGATCCCGCGGGGCAGTATCTGCCCGAGCCGACGCCGCGGGTGGACGCGCACGCGGCGCTCGCCGAGGCGCGCCGCCTGGCCGCCGAGGGCCAGCCGGCGCAGGCCGCGCTCGCGATCCGCGCGGTGAGCGCCGCGGAGCCCGACATCGCCGATCGCGTCGCCCTCGAGGAGGCCGCGTACCGCATGGCCGCGGGCCCCGACGCGCACGCGTGCGCCGCGTGGGAGCGCGCGCGCCAGAGCCCGCAGCGCACGGTCGCGCTGCGCGGTCGCATCGGCCACGTGGAGTGCCTGCTCGCGATCGCGGATCGCCGCGGCGTCGAGGAGCTCGAGGCGCTGCGCCGCAGCTACGCCGAGCTGCCGCACGCGCCGGAGCTCGATCTCTTGCTCGCGGCCGCGCACCAGACGTGGGGCGAGACGGAGACCGCGGGCCAGCTCTACCGGCGCATCGATCTGTTGTTCCCCGGCAGCGCCGCCGCCGCGACCGCCCGCGCGCGCATGGCCGCGCTCCGCGCCGGCGGGCTCGAGCTGCGCGAGCACACCCCGATGCAGCGCGTCGATCGCGCGGAGCGGCTCGTGTCGACGGGCCCGCTCGCCATGGCGCGCGCGGAGCTCGCGGCGCTGCGCGCGGACTCGAGCCTCTCGCAGAGCCTGCGCCAGCAGGTCGCGCGGATCGCCGCGCGCATCGCGCGCCACGAGGGGCGCTGGGACGAGGCGACGAACCTCCTCCGCGAGGCGCAGGGCCTCCCGGATCTGCCGGCCGAGGAGCGCGCCGAGATGACCGAGCGGCTCCTCGACATGGAGCGCGCCGCCGAGGATCGCAGCCGCGAAGAGGTCGAGCGCCGCATCCGCGGGATGACGCGCGGTCAGCCGATCGAGCGGCTCCCGACGGGGCGGCTGTTCGGGGTGCTGCGGGTCGCGTCGCGCGGCGGGGACGCGGAGGTCGTCGATCGCGCGATGCGCGCGATCCATCGGCGGGATCGCATGCCCCCGGGCCTGCGGCTCGACGCGGCGCTGCTCGGCGCGGGGGTCGGCGACGACGCGCTCGTCGCGGACCTCCTGGAGGCGCCCTCGCGGCACCCGAGCTTCCGCGTCGCGGCGGGCTATCACCGCGCCCGCGCCCTCGAGCGGCTCGGCCGTGGGGACGAGGCGCGCGCGCTCTACCAGGAGGTCGTCGCGAACGACTCGCGGCAGCTCCCGTACTACGCGATGTGGTCGCGCCAGCGCCTGCGCGCGATGCGGCCGGTCGTGGTCGACGAGTCGACCGCGTCGTGCGTGCCCGACGGGCCCTTCAGCCCGGAGGACGCCTCGGCGAAGACGGGGCAGCGCGAGCCTGCGGACGCGAGCCCGGCGCCCGCGCCCGCGGCGACCGCGCCGGCCGAGGCGGCCGACGGTGCGCCCGCGCCGGAGGCTCCGCCGGATCCGCTCGCCGAGGTCGACGAGGCCGCGACGCTCCTCGAGATCGCGGGCGGCGCACCGCGCCCCGTCGAGATGACGCCGGAGCAGCTGCTCGCGGTGCTCGACCCGCTCGCGCGCGCGCACGGCGATGCGTTCCCGTGGCTCCCGCGCGCGGCGGCGCTGGTCCGGCTCGGCGAGCTCGACGCGGCGTCGGACGAGATCCACGAGGCCTTCCTCGCGTGGAGCGAGGCGCGGGGGCGCGGCGCGGGCCCCGCGGGTCGCGGGGGGGGGGAGCCCGGGGGGCGGCCGCCGCGCCACCCCGTCGCGGCCCGGGGGG
>JAYRVK010000856.1:0-4123 GCA_041918555.1 Sandaracinaceae bacterium | reverse complement strand
GCCGACGGACGCGGCGGCGGCAGCGACGCCCGCGCCGCGGCCTTCGGGGGCGGCGGCGGCGAGGAGGCGCGAGCGGGCGGCGGCGGGGGCAACGACTTTTGCGGTGCTACGAGCGCTTCGGAGAGCTCCTGCTCGGTCGCTCCGTCGTCCACCCACGTGCTCGCGGGGCGGGGCGGGAGCGACGCCCGCGGCGGCGCGACGAGGTGCAGGGACGCCCTCGGCGGAGCCGGCGGCGGGGACTTCGTCTCGACGGTGTCGCGGCTCGCGGGGCGCTGTCGGATGCCGCTCTCGCTCGGCGGGAGCGGCGGGAGCGCGAGGTCGGTGTCACGGGTCGGGGACGGCATGCCGGGGGAGTTGGCAATCGCCGTTCCAGCGCGCGCCGCCGGGAATCCCGCGCGAGGCGCCGCAGGGATCTGTCTCCTCGGAGCGATCGACGGAACGCGGAGCGCTCCGAGCGTCGCTACCGCACCTTCCACACGAGCCAGGACAGATACGGCAGGCGGCTGTCGGGCCCGCCGACGATGGCCGCGCCGTCGGCGCTCACCGTCGCCGGGCCCACGCGCCCGAGCACGCCCTCCTCGACCGCGGTCCCGTCGATGAGCCGGGTCTCGAGCCCGCCGAGCACGTAGAGGTCGACCTCGGTCCCCGGCGCGAGCCCCGCGGCGTTGGGGATCGACACCGCGGCCCCGGCCTCGACCGTCGTCTCGGGATCGAAGGCGTAGGCGCCGTCGGGCGCGAGGTCCCCGGCGAAGCACGCCGTGGCGGCCACGTCGACGGCGCCGCCGGTGAGGGCCTCGTAGTCGCCGGCCATCGGCAGGTCGACGGGCGCCAGCGTGAGCACGAGCCCGCCCGGGAAGGTCACGTCGCGCTGCCCCAGCGCGCCGCCGATGGGCGGCACGACCGCCGGCGCGACGGGGTGGAGCACGTACGGCTCCGCGATCGCCACGATCGGGCCGTCGCCCGCCTCGAAGTGCATCGGGCAGTACGTCGTCGCGAGCGGCATCCGCGGCGCGATCGCGCGCATCGCCGCCCGCGTCATGCAGCGCAGCTCCTCGGGCACCACGATCGCGAAGTCCCCGTCCGCGTCGGTCTCGGGGGGCGAGAGGCAGACGAGCGCGTCGTCCGGGTGCAGGCGCACGCAGAGCTGCGCACGCGCGCTCGCGACCCCGACCCCCGCCGCGGTCTGGATCCGGCCGGTGACCCCGACCACCCAGGTCGCCGGGCAGCTCGGATCGGGCGCGAGGTCCTCGCAGCCGAACGGGTCGTCGGCGGGCGGGACGCACGCGCCCGCGTCCTCGCCCGCGTCGAGGCCCGCGTCGCCCGGCGCCGGCGCGCCGTCGCAGGAAGCGAGGAGCAGGAGGAGCGAGACCAGCCCAGGCGCGCGCAGCATCGCCGCATAGTAGTGCCGCAGCTCCGCCGAGGTTTCACCTCGCGGGAGCGAGCGATGCGAATTCGCTGCGCGCTGGCCTGTGCGCTCGCAGTGGACCCCGCCGCCGTGCGAGCCTCGCGCGCCATGAGCGACGATCGTCAGAGGATCCGGGTGGAGCGCGACGGCCACGTGCACCTGATCGGCCTGGATCGCGCCGACAAGCGCAACGCGTTCGATCTGCGCATGCTCCGCGAGCTCGCCGAGGCCTACACCGCGTTCGAGGAGGACGCGGACGCGCGCGCCGCGGTGGTCTACGCGGAGGGCGACCACTTCACCGCGGGCCTCGATCTGGCCGAGGTCGGCCCCGCCGTCGCCGCGGGCGCGCCGCTCTTCCCCGAGGACGCGATCGATCCGCTCGGCCTCCACGGGCGGCGCTGCGACAAGCCCGTCGTGATGGCCGTGTCGGGCTGGTGCCTGACGATCGGCATCGAGCTCCTCCTGGCGGCGGACGTGCGCGTCGCCGCGTCGGACACGCGCTTCGGTCAGATCGAGATCAACCGCGGGATCTTCCCGTTCGGCGGCGCGACGATCCGGCTCCCGCAGGTCGCCGGCTGGGGCAACGCGATGCGCTGGCTGCTGACGGGCGATCTCTTCGACGCCGCGGAGGCGCACCGGATCGGGCTCGTGCAAGAGGTCGTGGCGCCGGGCGCGCAGAAGGCCGCGGCCCTCGCGATCGCGAGGACCATCGCCGCGCGCGCGCCGCTCGGCGTGAGGGCGACCATCGCGTCCGCGCGGGCCTCGATGGAGGACGGCGCGGACGCCGCGGCGGCGCTCTTGCTCGTGCAGGCGCGCGCCTTGATGGGCACCGAAGACGCGGCCGAGGGCCTGCGCTCGTTCGTCGAGCGCCGCGACGCGAGCTTCGAGGGGCGCTGAGCCTCTCGAGGCGCGAGGGCGGGATGGTCGACTCGGTCGGGCGCGGGGCGTGCCGGGCAGAGAGCCCACGCAAAACAGGTTCATTGAAGTAGATGAGGGAGCGGTGGATCGCATGAGCAGAGGAGAGCGGCGATCGGAGGCTTCGCCTCGCACCAGCCCTGCGCGATCTGCCTGCAAGGCGGGGCCGGCCGAACCGAACGGGCGGTCGTGCACGATCGAGGCGGGTGAGGTCCACCTCGTGCGTGCGCAGCCCGATGCGGCGGAGCCGCTCGACGAGATCAGTCACGGTCGTGCACGTGCGCGCCGAGCTCGAGCGGGAGCACGACGCGGCGGACGCCGGCGGGACCCGCGGCTGGCAACCAATCGCGAAGACGACCAAGTGCTCGGACGCGTTCACCCGCCTCGGCCCGGGGCTGGAGGAGGAGGGGTTCGTGCGCCACGGTCGTGTCGGCGACGCGATCGTGATGACGATGCGGTCGCGAGACGTGGTGCGGTTCGCAGTCGAGGTGTTGTCGGCGCGGCCGGACGCGCTGCTGTGCGACGACCCGACCTGCGTGCCCGACGAGCGGCGGGTGCTGGCGGAGTGGTCTCGGAGTCGGCAGCGCGAGCTGCTCCCGTGAGCTCGTCCTGTGACTACCGGCGACCCGCGCGCGGCGCCCCGCAGCCGTCGCAGCCGGCCGCGCTCGTGAGGACGGGAGCGCCGCAGAACGAGCAGGCCGCCTGTGTCGGCGGCAGCGCGTCGATCGCCGCAGCGGGGATGCGGCACTGGCCGATCGTCGTCCAGCCGCGATTGCCATCCTCGTAGTGCACGTAGAGCGCGTTGGAAACGCGAGCCGCCACGACCCCGCGGTAGAACTTGCCCTTGCCCCTCCAGTTCACGAGCAGCGTAATGCCGATCCCGAAGCAGCCCCGGCGGACCGAGGGCAGCGGCACGTCGGCTTCGCCGCCGTCGAGAAAGGCCACGTGCGCGAGAGCGCCATCGAGCGCAACCACGAACGCAGGGTAGAGGAACCCGTCGTTCTGCCAGGGCGCCAGCACCTCGTCCCCGATCCGGACGTCTTCCATGGGCCAGAGGATACCCTCCCCGAGCCGCGCTTCGATCGACCTTCGGCACGGGCGCGCGAGCGATTCGAGCGGATGGGAACCATGAACGCCCTCCTCGCCGCACCGGCTCGTCAAGTTGGTTTACGTATTGCGGAGCGTTTCCTGAGGCGCGCCCGGGGCGTACGGAGGGGGTACCTCGCGTCCCGCGCGGCTCGCGAGACGCATCGTGAAGGGGCGTCGACGCGGCCGATGGCCGAGGCGCTATGGGGGAGTCGTCGCGGCTGCGTTCTGCGAGGCGTCGTGGTGATCCGCTCGATGCACGGGGAGACGCGATGCGGGGAGCGTGCGCGGTGGGCGCCGAGGACGGGGTCTGGCGGTAGGGGACGCGAGGCAGGACGCGGTCGACGAGATCCGCGGCCCGCTCGGTCATGCGGCGGCCATCGCAGCTCGGCACAGCCCCCGGCCCTTGCACTAGAAGGCGACGAGGCGCTCCGCGCGGCAGGCGTCGCAGCGGAAGCGGGCGAAGCCGTGGGCGAGGATCCCGCAGCGCAGGAGCGCGCGCAGGCTCCGCTCGACGAAGCGAGGGACGCCCTCGCCGTCGGGGTCGGCGGCGCGGCGAGGGCGAGCGTCATCTCCATGCAGAGGGGTCAACCGCCGCGCCGGAAGGCGGCGGCTGTGATCCCGCGGACTTGCGGCCGCGGATCGGCGAGCGCGGCGAGGAGGCGGCGGCGATCGCCGGACGCGAGGGGAGGAATCGTCGGGACGATCGGGGCACCG
>JAYRVK010000855.1:0-5980 GCA_041918555.1 Sandaracinaceae bacterium | reverse complement strand
CGAGCACGAGCGCGGCGCCGCACGCGGCGCAAGCAGGCTTGCTGGTGGGACGCGGCGCGCGCACCGCGCCCGAGGCGCCGGAGGGCGCGCACCGCCGCATCGCCGACACGTGCGCGCGTTGCCACATGACGCGCCCGGATCCGGCCGACCCCGCGTACGGCAACGTCGGCGGCCACACCTTCGGGGTGCGCGCGCGGCGCGGCGAGCCGGTCCTCTCCGAGGCGGCGTGCAGCCCGTGCCACGGCGAGGTGGAGCCGGAGACGATCGGCGCGCGCGACTGGGACGGCGACGGGGAGGTCGGCCCCATCGCGCGCGAGCACGACGTGGCGCTGACCGCCGCCACCGGCTCGCTCCGCGCCGCGATCCTGCGCACAGCGATCCGGGACGCGTGCGCGCCCGCGCGCACCGCCGCCGACGTGCTCGACCTCGACGCGCGCCTGCACCTCGTCGACGACGCGGGCGCGCTCCTGGGCGACTGCGACTCGGACGGGGTGCTCGGCGAGGACGAACGAGCGGTGACGCTGGCCGCGCTGCCCGCGCCCCTCCGCGACGTGGCCTTCGACGTGGCGCTCCTGCGCGCCGACGGCTCGCATGGCGTCCACCACCCGAGCTACGCGTTCGCGATCCTCGCGTCGGTCGCGCAGCGCCTGCGGTGAGCGGGGCGGGAAGCCGGCCGGGCTCGTGGCGTAGAATGCGCCGATGCACCTCCTGATCATGATCGGGCTGTGCGCGCTCCTCGGCGCGGTCGCGTGGGTCGTGATCACGCGCGCGAACGAGCTGTTCTGCGTGTCGATCCGCGACGGCGTCTGCCTCACGATCCGCGGGACGGTGCCGCCGAAGATCTGGCGCGAGCTCGTCACCACCGCGCGCATCGCCGGCATCCAGCGCGGCACCATCCGCGCGGTGAAGGAGGGCGGCGGGGCGCGCCTCGTCACCGACGGCCTCCCCCCGGACGTCACGCAGCGCCTGCGCAACGCGATCGGATCCGCGGGCCTGAGCGGGATGAAGCTCGGCACCGAGAAGGGGGCGCCCGCCGCGCGCAACCTCGGGCAGGTCCTCGGCGTCGCGTGGCTCGCCTGGATCCTGACGAGGAACTGAGCTCACACGAGGAGCGCGTCGGTCATCACCTCGACGAGCGAGGGGCCGTCGTGCGCGAGCGCCTCGCGGAGCGCGCCCTCGAGCGCGGCCTCCTCCGTCACGCGGAGGCCCTTGGCGCCGCAGAGCTCGGCGAAGCGGGCGAAGTCCGGGTTCGTCAACGAGGTTTGCCATACGTCCCAGTCGCCGGCGCGCTGCTCCTTGCTGATCTTGCCGAGCTCGCCGTTGTTCAGCAGCACGTGGGTGACGTTCATCCCGTACTTCACCAGCGTGGTGAGCTCGCCCATGTACTGGCCGAAGCCGCCGTCGCCGCTGATCGAGACGACCTTGCGGCCGCCGAAGCGGGGGTCGTCCTCCTGCGTCGCCGCCCATGCGCCCATCGCCGCGGGCAGGCCGAAGCCGATCGAGCCGAGGTAGCCGCTCATGAGGATCGCCTGGCGCTCGCACTCGAAGTAGCGCCCGAACGAGTACGTGTTGTTGCCGACGTCGACCGCGAGGATCGCGTCGGCGGGGACCGCGCGGCCGAGCGCCGCGAACAGCGCGGCCGAGCCGACCCCCGCCGCGCTCCGCTCCGCCTCTCGCTTCGCCTTCTCTGCGCGCCAGATCGCCCAGCGCTCCGCGACGTCGCCGCGCTGATTCACCGCACGCGTCGCGCCGAGCCGCTCGCGCATCCTCGCCGCGGTCACACCGATCTCCCCCCACACCGGCACGCTCACCGCGTGGAAGCGCGCGAGCGCCATCGCGTCGTAGTCGACCTGCACGATCGGCTTGTAGTCGGTGATCCCGGTGTGGTTGCTGAAGCTCGCGCCGAAGACCACGAGGAGGTCCGCCTCGTTCATCAGCCAGCTCGCGATCGGCGTGCCGCTGCGGCCGAGCACGCCGCCGCCGAGCGGGTGCGAGTCGGCGATCTGGCCCTTGCCCTTGAAGGTCGTGAGCACCGGGCAGTCGAGCGCCTCGGCGAGCGCGACCACCTCCTCCATCGCGAAGCGCGCGCCGTGACCGACGACGATCACGGGGCGCCGCGCGCCGCGGATCGCGCCGAGCGCCTCCTCGAGCGCGTCGGCGGGCGGCACGATCGCGCGCGCCGCCACGCGGCCGACCGGCGAGCCCGCCTTCGCGTCGGGCCGCGGCAGCGTCTGCACGTCGTCGGGGAACACGAGGTGCGAGACGCCGCGCTCGAGGATCGCGTGCTTGCACGCGAGGCTCATCAGCTCCGCGAACGGCGAGTGCGGCATCGCGACGCCGGTGTAGCCGGCGACGCCGCCGAAGGCGGCCGCGAGGTCGACCTCCTGGAACGCGCCGCGCCCGATGAGCTTGGTCGGCACCTGGCCGGTGAGGGCGAGCACCGGCGCGCGATCGACGTGCGCGTCCCACAGCCCGGTGAGGAGGTTCGTGGCGCCCGGGCCCGCGATCGCGAAGCACGCGGCCGGGCGGCCGGTGAGCTTGCCGTACGCGCTCGCGGCGAACGACGCGGCGCCCTCGTGGCGGATCCCATAGAAAGACAAGTTGTCGGCCTCGCACTGCCGGCGCAGCGCGTCGGCGAAGCCGAGGTTCGAGTGACCGACCATGCCGAAGACGTGCTTCACGCCCCAGGCGACCATGGTCTCGACCATCACGTCGCTCGAGGTGCGCTCGTGATCGGCCTCGACCTCGAAGGCCACGTACACGCCGTCCGCGCGGACCTCGACGGGGTAGCGCTCGAGCTCGTCGTCGAGGCCCTCGGGGCTCTGGCCGGTGATCGGGTGGAAGTCCCAGCCGTGCCATGGGCAGCGAAGCCAGCCCTTCTCGATCGAGCCCTCGCCGAGCGGGCCGCCCTGGTGCGGGCACCGGTTCTGTAACGCGGCGTACTGACCCTCGTAGTGGGTCATGCACACCGTCTGGTGCGCGCAGGTCACGGACTTCACGCGCCCCTCGGGGAGCTCGCCCGGTTCCAGGGTCTTCAACCACACGCGCCTCTGCTCGGACATGTCCCCTCCTCGACCACGACGGATGCAACCCGAACCGCGAAGTTACACGAGAGCGCGATATCCTCGCGACCTCGGGGGAGGATGGCGATGGACGACACGGTGAGCCTCGGAACGAACCGCGCCCTGACCGTGGCGCGCTGGAGCGCGCTCGCGGACCGCGTGCCCACCTACGCGCTGGCGCTCGACACCGACCTCGTCGTGATCCGCTACGACGACCAGGTCTCCGTGCTCTACGGCCGGTGCCTGCACCGCGGCGCGCTGATGGCCGACGGCCACGTCGAGGGCGACAATTTGATTTGTGGTCTCCACGGATGGGACTACCGCTACGACACGGGGGTCAGCGCGTACGCGAACGACGAGGTGCTCCACAAGTTCGACGCCGCGATCGATCGCGGCGCCGACGCGGTGACGATCCGCGAGGCGGACGTGCGCGCGTTCCAGAAGGCGCACCCCCAGCCCTACGATCGGAGCGCCTACCTCGGCCTGTACCAGGACGCGCACGGGACGCCCGAGGAGGATCGCAACGCGTACATCCAGCAGCTCGCGCGGGAGGGGCTCGAGAAGCTCGGTCACCACGGCGCCGTCTCCGCGATGGGCGTCCCCCGCACCGAGCTCCCGCGCTGGGAGTCGATCCAGCTCCTCACCGGCCAGCTCGCGCGCCGCCCGCTCGGCGACCACGACCCCGTCGACACCGAGCTCGTGATCGGGCCGCGCGCCGCCAAGCCGCTGCGGCTCGCGATCCCGATCTTCGTGAGCGACATGAGCTTCGGGTCGCTGAGCGAGGAGGCGAAGATCGCGCTCGCGAGGGGCGCCGACGCGGCGGGCACCGGGATCTGCTCGGGCGAGGGCGGGATGCTCCCCGAGGAGCAGGCGGCGAACCGGCGCTACTTCTACGAGCTCGCGAGCGCGCGCTTCGGCTGGAGCCTCGACAAGGCCGCGCGCTGCCAGGCCTTCCACTTCAAGGGCGGCCAGGGCGCGAAGACGGGCACCGGCGGACACCTCCCGGGCCCGAAGGTCGTCGGCAAGATCGCGAAGGTGCGCAACCTCCCCGAGGGCCAGCCCGCGGTGAGCCCGAGCCGGTTCGCGGACCTCGTGACCCTCGACGACTTCCGCCGCGTCGCGGACGAGGTGCGCGAGGCCACGGGCGGGATCCCCATCGGCTTCAAGCTGAGCGCGCAGCACATCGAGGCCGACGTCGACTTCGCGCTCGCCGCGAGCGCCGACTACGTGATCCTGGATGGCCGCGGCGGCGGCACCGGCGCGGCGCCGGTGATCTTCAAGGACAACATCAGCGTGCCCACGATGGTCGCGCTCGCGCGGGCGCGCCGGCACCTCGATCGCGTCGGGCGCGACGACGTGACGCTGATCATCACGGGGGGCCTGCGCACCGAGAGCGACTTCGTGAAGGCGATGGCCCTCGGCGCCGACGGCGTCGCCGTCGCGAACTCGGCGATCCAGGCGATCGGCTGCGTCGGGATGCGCGCGTGCCACACGAACAACTGCCCGGTCGGGATCGCGACGCAGAAGCCGCACCTGCGGCGGCGCCTCGTGATCGAGGAGAGCGCGAAGCGCCTCACGCGCTGGCTCGAGGCGACGACCGCGCTGATGCAGGTGCTCGCGCGCGCGTGCGGCCACGCGCGGCTCGCCGACTTCGCGCTCGAGGACCTCACGACCTACGACCGCGACGTCGCGCACCTCACGGGCGTGCCCTACGCAGGCGTCGGCGCGCTCTGAGGCGTCGAGGCGATGGACGCCGCGCGCACGTGCATGGTCGACGTGCCGCGCTGGGACTTCCACTGGCAGGGCGCGTTCTGGTACGAGACCCCCATCGACATCGCCGACGAACAGGCCATGCACCTGCGCCGCACCTACGACTCACGCGAGCGCGACGACACCGTGTTCTGGGGCGAGGGCACGCTCGACGAGCTGTGCCTGAGCTTCTTCTACGTCACGCGACGTTGACGTGATCGCGCCGCCCGCCGACCTGACGATCCCGCGCTCGCTCGACACCGTGCGCGGGATCCTGTCGGACGGGCTCCGAAGGCTGGTGCGCGAGCTCGGCGCGCTCCCCCTCGATCCCGCGCTGCGCGCGCGCGTGCGCGAGCTGTTGCGGTCCGATCCGGGGCGCGTGCTCTCGGCCCTGCGCCGGCCGACCGTCGGTGTGCTCGTCCGCGCGAGCCGCGGCGGGTCGCTCGCGCCGCGGCTCGGCGAGGTCCTCGCCGCCGAGCTCGGGCTCGACGTCGACGCGAGCGTCCCGTGCCTCTCGGCGCGCCGGCCCGCGGGCGCGTTCCACGCGATCGAGCGCGACCTCGTGCTCGCGACGGTGGACGTGAACCCCCTCGCGATGCTCGAGGCGCACCCGGACAAGGCGGGCAACGCGATCGATCTCGGCGGGCGCGCGCCAAAGGAGTGGTGCGCGGCGCTCCGCGACGCGCTCGCGGTGATCGCCGAGCACCTGCCGATCCTGCGCGACGAGCTCGACCTCGTCGTCCAGCAGATCGTCCCCGTCGGCTACGACGCGGAGCGCCACCTCTCGGCGAGCTACGCGGAGGCGGTCGGCACGATCTACCTGAGCCTCCACCCGAGCGTCCTGACGATGGCCGAGGCGCTGATCCACGAGCACCAGCACAACAAGCTCGACGCGCTCCTCGACCTCGATCCGATCCTCGAGAACGACCCGGCCGAGCGCTATCCCTCGCCGGTCCGCCCGGACCCGCGGCCGCTGTTCGGGGTCCTGCTCGCGGTGCACGCCTTCTTGCCCGTCGAGGCGATGTACCGGCGCATGATCGAGGGCGGCGCGGGGCACCTCGAGGCGCGGCGCTCGGCGATCGTGAAGAAGAACCGCGACGGCGCCGCGGTCCTCGCCGCGCACGCGCGCCCCACGACGATCGGGCGCGCGCTGCTCGACGAGATCGCGG
>JAYRVK010000854.1:0-11727 GCA_041918555.1 Sandaracinaceae bacterium | reverse complement strand
TCGAGGGCGAGGTCGCCGACGAGCCCTCGACGGTTCGGAAGAAGCAGAGCGGGACGTGACGCAGCACCTCGACGAAGTGGCCCTCGAGGCCCTCGCGACCGGCCGGGAGGACCTCGTGCCGGAGGCCGCGCTCGCGCACCTCGACGAGTGCGCGCAGTGCGCGGCGCTCGTCGCGCTCGAGGAGACCGCGGTCGCCGACGCGCGGCTCGCCCTCGAGCGGGTGCAGCCCGAGCTCGACGTCGACGCGCTGGTGGCCCGCGCGATGGAGAAGGCGCCGCTGCCCGGCGAGACCCCGAGCCGGCGCAGCCTGTGGATCGGCGCGGGGGTCGGCGCCCTCGCGGCGGCGGGGCTGGCGGTGCTCAGCCTGCCGGAGGCCGAGTCGCTCGGCGGCCTCACGATCGCGGGCGAGCAGCTCTACACGCTCGCGCGGGCGTGCGATCACCTCGTGGGCTCGGCGGTGCCGGGCGGCTGGATGGGGCTCGCGGTCGCGGCGCTGCTCCTCGGGGTGACGCTCGTGGTGCCGATGCGCTTCTTCCTCGGCGGCAAGCCGTTCCGGGTGGGGCCCGCGGCGACCTCGACCCTCGCGCTCGCGCTGCTCGCCGTGCTCTCGGTCCCCACCTCGCTCGCGCACGCCTACCGCGTCGAGGGCGAGTGGCCCCAGCCCGAGCCGCGCGTGACCCTGAGCGTCGAGCGCCAGCCGCTGAGCGAGGCGCTCCGGCAGGCGACGCGCGCCGCCGGGCTCGGCGTCGTCGTCGCGCTCCCCGACGATCCGCCGGTGACCCTGCACGTCGAGGACGCGCCGCTGCGCGAGGTCCTCGAGGCGCTCCTCGCCACGAGCGACGTGGTGGTCCGGCCCGGGCCGAACCTGGTCACGGTGCGCGTCGACGACGCGCCGCCCGCCCCGGCGCCCGTCGAGGTGCCCGTCGTCGAGGCGCCGCCGGTCGAGCCGCCCGCGCCGCCGCTCGCGGTGCCGTCGATCCCCGCGCCGCCGCCGATCCCCGCGCCGAGCGCGACGCCCGCGGGCGTCGGAGATCGCGTGACCTTCGGCGGGGACGCGGTGGTCCGCGCCGACGAGCAGGTGCGCGACGTCGTGACGATGGGCGGCGACGTCGTCCTCGAGGGCCACGCGCACGGCGACGTCGTGACGATGGGCGGCGACGCCGACATCGCCGGCGAGGTGATCGGCAACGTCATCACCATGGGCGGCGACATCCGCGTCGGGAGCGACGCGCGGGTGCACGGCGACGTCAACGCGATGGGCGGCGAGATCGACGTAGAAGATGGCGCGACGATCCATGGTCGCGTCCTCGGCGCTGGCGAGGCCGGCGAGGCGACGCCGTCGCGTCACCACGTCCTCGAGAAGGGCGGCGAGCTGCTCTCGAGCGTGTTCCGCTGGGCGCTCTTCAACGTGCTCGTGTTCCTCTTCGGGCTGTTCCTGATGGGGGCGTACCGGCAGCGCTTCTCGACGCTCCGCACCGAGCTCGTCGATCGCCCGCTCTCGAGCGCGGTCGGCGGCTTCTTCGGCTGCGCGGCCGCCGTGATGATCTGCGGCGTGCTCGTCGTCACCGTCATCGGGATCCCGGGCTCGATCGTGCTCGGCACGCTCCTCGTGGTCGGCGGCGGGGTCGGCTTCGCGGCGAGCGCGTGGTGGCTCGGTGGGGTCCTGCCGCTCTCGTTCACGAGAGACCGCCCGGTGCTCCAGCTCGGGCTCGGGCTGGGCGTGCTGTTCGTCGCGGGCCTCGTCCCGACCGTGGGCATGCTGGTGGTGATCGCGGCCGCGCTCGCCGGGCTCGGCGCGGTGATCTCGACGCAGTTCGGCCAGCGCACGACCGCGCAGAAGAAGCCGAGCCGCGTGCCCACCGGTCCGTTCCGCAAGCGGCCCGCGGCGTGACGACCGTCACGCCCCCGGTCGCGGCCGGGCCTATCTGCGCACCTCGGAGGGGAGGCGCGCATGCGGGTCGTGATCTCGGGGGCGGACTTCGAGGAGAACCTCGGCGTGGGGATGATCGTGGCGGTCGCGCGACGCGCCGGGCACGAGGTCTTCGTCGAGCCGTACAACCACGTCGACGACGAGGCCCGCGTGGCGGAGCGCATCGTCGCGAGGAGACCGGACGTCGTCGGGCTGAGCGTCCAGTTCCAGCACCGTGCCGCAGAGTTCCTGTCGCTCGCACGCCGCCTGCGGCGGCTCGGCTTCGACGGTCACGTCACCGCCGGCGGGCAGTTCCCGACCCTCGCGTGGCGCGACGCGATCCGCGCGCCCGGTGCGCTCGACTCCATCGTGCTGCACGAGGGTGAGGAGACCTTCGTCGAGCTGCTCGACGCGCTCGCCGCCGGCCGCCGGCCCGCCGAGGTTCCGGGGCTCGCGATCCTCGCCGACGACGGCGCGCCGATCCGAACCGCGCCGCGCCGCCTGCGCGACGAGCTCGACGACTACCCGTTCCCCGCGCGCTATCGCCCGCACGGCAAGCACTTCGGCGTGCCCTTCATCCCGATCATGGGCGGCCGCGGTTGCTGGGGCGCGTGCAGCTACTGCTCGATCACGAGCACGCTCCGCGACGCGCGCGCGCACGGGGGCGCCAAGATGCTGCGGCACCGCAGCCCCGAGAACGTGGCGCGCGAGATGTTCGAGCTCTGCGCGAGCGCGGGCGGGCGCGCGCTGTTCTGCTTCCACGACGACAACTTCCTGCTCCCGAGGCCCGCCGCGTCGCTCGCGCGGGTGCGCGCGATCCGCGCCGCGTTCGACGCGCTCGGCGGAGGCGACGCCGCGCTGATCGGCAAGTGCCGACCCGACAGCGTGAGCCCCGAGCTCATGCGCGAGCTCCGCGCGCTCGGCGTGATCCGGCTCTACGTCGGCGTGGAGAACGCCTCGCAGCGCGGCGCCGATCACCTGAACCGCCGGACGCAGCAGGCCCGCGTCGACGACGCGCTCTCGGCGTGCCGCGAGGCGGGGATCTTCGTCTGCTACAACCTGCTGCTGTTCGAGCCCGACGCGACGCTCGGCGACGTGCGCGAGAACGTCGCGTTCATGCGGCGCAACGCGCAGCACCCCGTCAACTTCTGTCGCGCGGAGCCGTACGTGGGAACGCCGCTCCACGCCGACGTGAGCACGCGCCAGGACCTCGGGGGCTCGTACCTCGGGTTCAACTACCGCATCGAGGACGACGACACCGAGCTCGCGTTCCGCGTGTGCTCGGCGGCGTTCCGGCAGCGCAACTTCGATCCGCAGGGCGTCGCGAACCGCAACATGGGCCTGGGCTACTCGCTCAAGATCCTCGAGCAGTTCTACGAGGACCCGGCGGGGCGTCGGGCCGCCCTCTCGCGCCGGACGGCGGCGCTCACCCGCGCGATCTCGCTCGAGACGGCGGGGCTCCTCGAGCGCGCGATCGACCTGACCGAGGCGTACCGCACGGAGCCCGACCGCCTCGAGCGCGGGACCGCGGCGCTCGGGCTCGAGATCGCCGCCGCCGATCGCGCGCGGCACGCCGAGCTCGACACGCTCTACGCCGACATGAACCGCTTCGCCGCCGACGCGTCGCGGAGCCGTGGGTGGCGCGTGCCTGCGCGCAAGCTCACCGCGGTCGTCCAGCGCGTGGCGCTGAGCGCGAGCCTCGCCGCGGGGACGACCGCGTGCGACGCGTGCTCCGGCCCGCAGGACGACGCGCCCGAGATCGAGCCCGAGCACTTCCCGCCGCCCGATCCGGCCCCGCCGCCGCCCGACCCGGTGCCGCCGCCGCCGGACCCGGTTCCGTCGGACCCGCAGCCGGAGCTCCTCCCGCCGGATCCGCCGCCGCCCGACTGGCAGCCCCCCGCGCCCGACACGCGCCGCCGCCCGCCACCGCCGCACGATCCGGTGCCCCCGCCGCCGGACCCCGTGCCGCCGCCTCCCGACCCCGTCCCGCGGCCCCTCCCGCCGCAGGTCGTGGACCCGCTCCCCTCGCCGGCACCCAAGGGGCTCTCGGTGATCGACCAGTGGCGCGACACGAGCGTCCGCGACGTGATGCGCACGACGGACCTCCCGCTCGCCGATCCGCCGTCGATCCGGCTCTCCGGGCGCTGGACGAGCGAGGCGATCGAGGTGCGCCTCGCGGGCGCGCGCGGCCCGCTCACGCTGCGGTGGCAGACCGAGGGCGCGGTCGCGGGCGATCTCGACGATCCCGCGGCCGTCCTCGCGTGGACCCCGGCGGGCGACGACGATCAGCTCACCGTCGCGGTGCGCACCAAGGGCGGGGTGGCGATCACGAGCCTGCGCGTCACCGAGGTGCGCTGACGCGCCGCACGATCACCAGGCGCCGAGCTCCATCACGTCCTCGGGCTCCTCGTCCTCGAGGAAGCCTTTTTGACAGAGCGCCATCGCCTGGGTGACGCCGAGCCGGACGTAGATCTCGCGCTTGTCGTCGCCGCGGAGCGAGATCAAGCGGTCGCGGATCCCGTGGCGTTCGAGGAGCACGTTCGTGCTCCGCACGAGCCCGCGCACCGTGACCATCGGGACGTCGGCCTTGCCCTCGATGTCGCTGAGATCGACCTGGTCGGTGTCCATCTCCTCCTCGTGCTCGTCGAGGACCGCGCAGAAGTGCTCTCCGGCGCGGAGGACCAGCGGCCCCTCGGGCCCGCCGATGCGCTCGAGCGCGATCCCGCCGAGCTCGGGCGAGAGCTCGCTGAGGCGCGCGACCAGGCCCGACGCGGTCGCGGGCTGTCCCACGCGCTGCGTGAAGAAGCGGTCGGCCTCCGAGCGCGCCGCACGTCGCGCGTCGTCGGGGGTGCCGTAGTAGAGCTCGAGCAGCTCGACCCAGCGCTCGTCGGGGTCGGTCGCCTCGACCTCGCTCGCGACGCGCAGGAGCTCCTCGTCGTCGAGCTCCGCGAGGAGCCCCGCCACGCGCAGCGCGTCGAGGAACGCCACGTCGCCCGGATCGAGGAGCTGCGCGGCGAGGCGCTGAACCGAGGCGGGGGGCGCGGAGGGGCGCTCCGAGGGGCTCGCGTCGGTCACTGCGCTCTCACCATGGCTCACGAATGGGCGCTCCGAAGAGAAGGATCATGTTGGATCGAGCCAGCGGTCTCTGTCTACCCGTGCGGCAATCCCTGTGCGCCGCGCTGCACCCAATTGATGATCGTCTCGGCCGCCGCGCTGACCGCCGCGCGCTGGAATTGCCGCCAGTCGTGCGCTCCGGTGGAGCCTACGATGTTGCTCACGCCGAGCACCGCGCAGAACGGGACGTCCGAGGCCTTGCACGCCATCGCCACGGAGAACGCCTCGAGGTTCTCGGCCTCGCAGCCCGTCGCGGGGTGGACGGTCGCGGCCATGGCGTCGTCGGTGGTGCTGGCGAGCGGCGAGGCGACCGGCGCGACGAACACGCGCCCCCCCCCCCGACGCGAGTCCCGCCGCGAGGAGCGGATTGCACTCGAGGGCGACCTGCATGGGGCCCGGGAATTCGCTCTTCTTGGCGTTGACCGCGTGCGACACGAGCTGCACGCGGCTCGACACCAGCACGTCGTGCGGGCGGTACTGCGCGAGGCTCGGGTAGATGCCGCACGAGCCGAGCAGGACCACCGCGCGGGGCCCGACCGCGAGGATCCCCCGCGCGGTCCCGGGCCCCGCCGACGCCATGCCGATGCCGACCGCCTTGCCGCGCAGCGCGAGGCCCCGCACCTCGCCGATCAGCTGGTCCGACAGGTGCGCACGCAGCCCGGCCATGTCCGGCGCGTGCGCCGCCACGATCAGGAGGTCACAGTCCCGCTTCGTTTCGACGTGCATCGGCGGGGGCAGGATACCATCCTCGGACCGTGGCGAGGCGCGAGGCCAGCGTCGGCGCGAACCGTCGGGTCTATCGCTGGGACCTCGACAAGACGTACCTGCGCACGGAGTTCGACACCGTGCGCGATCTGCTGCGCACCGCGTTCGAGTCGGCCGCGCAGAAGCGCACCGTGCCAGGGGCGGCCGCGCTGCTGCGCGAGCTGCGCGCGACCGAGCCGCTCGGGATCTACATCGTGTCGGGGAGCCCAGAGCAGCTGCGCCGCGTGCTCGAGGCCAAGCTCCGTCTCGACGGGATCGCGTGGGACGGCTTCACCCTCAAGCCACAGCTCCGGAACATCCTGCGGGGCAAGTTCCGTTTCCTGAAGGACCAGGTCGGCTACAAGCTCGGCGTGCTCCTCGAGAGCCGCGCGCGGCTCGGCCCCGAGATCGACGAATTCATGTTCGGCGACGACGCCGAGGCCGACGCCTTCATCTACTCGATCTACAGCGACATCTGCGCGGGGAAGGTCGGCGCGGACACCCTCGCCGAGGTGCTTGAGCGCGCGGGCGTCTACGAGGACGAGCTCCCGCGCATCGTGCGCCTCGCAGGCAACGTCCCGCGCCACGACGTGGGCCGGCGCATCTTCATCCACCTCGATCGGGTGAGCGCGCCCGACGGCTTCGAGGACTTCGGCGGCCGGGTGTGCCCCTTCTACAACTACGTGCAGCCCGCGTTCGTGCTGCTCGGTCAGGGCGCGCTCGACCCGCAAGGCGTCTTGCGTGTCGCGGCAGAGCTCGTGATCCACCACGGGTTCACCGGGGACGCGCTCGTCGCGAGCTACGTGGACGTGGCCCGTCGCGGCTACGTCGGGGCCGAGGCGGCGGCCCGCATGGTGAGCGCGTTCGCCGAGGTCGAGGAGACGCACTTCGCCGCGACCTATCCGACCCTCGCGGCGTTCGTGGAGGAGCTCGGCCGCGCCGCCGCGGAGCTGCCCGCGGCGCACGCCGACCCCGTCGTGGAGATCGACTACGTCTCGCTCTTCTCGCGCGACAAGGCGCGCGCGCGGATCGCCAAGCAGCGACTCATGCGCCAGTGACGTCTCTCGACGCTCGCGGGCCGGGACGCTAGGTTTCGCCTGGTGTCCTCGCGCACGCTTGGCTTCGCGATCGTCGCGGTCCTCCTCGTCGGCTGCGGGGCCAAGACCGGCCTGTACGTGCCGCCCGTGGACGCCTCGCTCGACGCGGGCGTCGACGCCGGGCCCGACTACCCGTGCGTGGAGGTCCCGCCCGACGGCGGCGTGATCCTCTTGCCCCTCGACCTCGAGGCCGAGCTCGCGCGCGCCGACGTGTTCTTCCTCGTCGACAACACGCTCTCGATGGAGGCCGAGATCGGCCGCATCCGAGAGCGCCTGCGGGACACGATCGCGCCCGCCATCGCGCGCACGATCCCCGACTCGATGTTGGGCGCCGCGACCTTCGCGGACTTCCCGGAGGGGATGTGCGGCCAGCCCGGCGACGAGCCGTTCGCGCTGGTGCTGCCGGTGACCGACGACCTCAACCGCGCGCAGGCCGCGATCGACGCGCTCGGGATGCGCGGCGGCTCCGATCGGCCGGAGTCGCAGGTCGAGGCGCTCTACCACACGGCGACCGGCGAGGGGCACGGCACGTACGTCCCGCCCTCGTTCGGCTGCCCGACGGGCGGGATCGGCTATCCGTGCTTCCGCTCCGACGCGCTCGCGGTGGTCCTGCTCTTCACCGACGCGCCCTTCCACAACGGCCCCGGCGGCTCGGAGCCGTACTCGGCGGCGTGCACGGTGACGCCACCGCCGCACACGTACGCGGACGCGGTCGAGGCGCTGAACCGCCTCGACGCGCGCGTGATCGGCCTCTACTCGGGCCCCGGCGACGGGCGCGAGGACGTCGTCGCGATCGCGCGCGACACGGGCGCGCTGAGCGGCGACGACCCGCTCGTGTTCGACATCGGCGAGCGCGGGGAGCGGCTCACGGAGTCCGTCGTGACCGCGATCGAGACGCTCGCGAACGTGATCCGCTTCGACGTGGACACGGAGCTCGTCGATCCCGATCGCACGGACGGCGTCGACCCGCGGATGTTCGTCGAGTCGGTGGTCCCGCTCCGCGCCGAGCCGATGGCGAACGTGGAGTCCATCGATCGCGAGGCGGGCGTGTTCCGCGGCGTGCTCGCGGGCACGCGCGTGTTCTTCGAGCTGCGGATCGTCCCGGGCTCCGTCGTGCCGGGCCCGACCGCGCAACGTTTCTTGCTCGAGGTGATCTTCCGCGGCGACGGCCGGACGCGCCTCGGGAGCCGCATCGTCGAGATCGTGATCCCCGGCGCGGACGGCGGTGGGTGTGAGGACGATCCGACGCCCTGAGCGGGCGCTCGCCGCGAGCCTGTGCGTGCTCGCGCTGAGTGGCTGCGGCGCCAAGACGGGCCTCTACGCGCCCGACGTGGACGCGGGCTTCGACGCGGGCTTCGACGCGGGCCCGCCGCCGCGCCCCTGCGTGGAGGTGCCGATCGACGCCGGCGAGGTGACCGCAGAGCTCGACGTCCCCGCGGCGCTCGCGGTGATCGACCTGATGTTCCTGATCGACTCGACCGGCAGCATGCGCGACGAGATCGACGCGGTCCGCGAGGGCCTGCGCGCGCGCGTCGTGCCGGGCGTGCGCTCCGCGATCCCCGACGCGGCGTTCGGCGTCGCGCTCTTCGGCGAGTTCCCGGTGCTCCCGCACGGCGGCCCCGACGTCCTGCCCTACGAGCTGCGCTCGCCGATCACGACGGAGGTCACGCGGGTCGAGGCGGCGCTCGACGAGACCCCGACGTGGGGGAACCGCGACGACGCCGAGGCGACGATCGAGGGGCTCTTCCAGGTGGTCACGGGCGCGGGCTACGGCGCGCCGGGCACGCCGGGGTTCGTCCCCGCGTCGGCGGGGTGCCCGAGCGGCGGGTTCGGCGGCGCGTGCTTCCGCGACGACGCGCTCCCGATCGTGATGCTCATCACCGACGCGCCGATGCACAACGGGCCGCCCGACGTGGCGCCCCTCGAGCCCTACGGCTTCGAGCCCGCGCCCCACGGCTACGACGAGACCGTCGCCGCCGTCGTGCGCGCCGAGGTGCTGGTGGTCCCGCTCGCCGCGCGCGATCCGGGGCGGCCCTCGCCCGACGAGCACCTCCGCCGGCTCGCCCTCGACACGGACAGCCTCGACTCCTCGGGCGACCCGCTGCTCTTCGACATCGGCTCGGGCGGCGACCTCATCGGCGCCGAGATCGTGAGCGCGGTGCAGTTCGTCGCGTCGGACGTCCCGCTCGACGTCGACGCGATCGCCGAGGACGTGCCGGGCGACGCGGTCGACGCGGGCGAGCTCCTGCGCGGCGTGCGCGCGCTCCGCGCGGAGCCTCCCGAGAACGTGGATCGCATCGAGGGGGACACGTTCTTCGGGGTCGTGCCCGGCACGCGCCTCACGTTCGGGGTGATCGTCGACGCGAGCGGGCTCGCGCCCGCGCCGATGCGGCGCGTGTTCCCCGCGCGCATCCTCTTCCGCGCCTCGGGGCGCAGCCGCCTCGAGGTGCGCGAGATCGACCTCGTGGTCCCCGGCGACGACGGCCTGGGCTGCGAGGGCGCGCCCGCGCCGTGACGCCGGAGGCGACGCGGCGCTCGTCGACGGCGTGGTGACGAGGCTCGCGCTGCCGCCGAGGGCGCCACTGCGCGCGCCGCGGCGCGAGGTGCTCGGCGACGCGTCGTTGATTTTTTGACCCCCTGATCGGGCCGGAGCGATGGTCGCTTCGCATGACGGGCGCGGAGCGAGCGGAGCTGACGGGGGAGGTGCTCGACCAGCGGTTCCACCTCGGTCGGGCGCTCGGGATCGGCGGGACGTCGGTGGTGTTCGAGGCGGACGACCTCGCGACGGGCCAGGCGGTCGTGGTGAAGGTGCTGCGCGACATGTTCGCGTTCAACGTGGAGCTCATCCGGCGGATGCGGCGCGAGGCCGAGGTCGCGCAGTGCGTCGCGCACCCGGGCATCGTGCCGGTGCTCTCGGAGGGGATGCTCGACGACGGCTCCCCCTACCTCGTGCTCGAGCGGCTCGAGGGCGAGTGCTGCGCGCGCCTCTTGCGGCGGCTCGGGCCGCTCGAGCCGCACCACGTCGCGGCGATCGCGCTGCGCACCGCGGCGATCCTCCACGCCGTGCACGTCCGCGGGTACGTGCACCGAGACGTGAAGCCCGAGCACGTGGTGCTCGCGCGCACGTGGGACGGTCGCCTCGACGTGCGGCTCCTCGACTTCGGCGTGTGCGCGGCGGAGAACGCCTCCGAGGACGAGCGCCGCGCCGAGCGCGGCCGTGTCTACGGCACCCCCGCGTACTGCTCACCGGAGCAGGCGCGCGGCAAGCCGGAGGTCGACGCGCGCGCCGACGTGTTCTCGATCGGGACCACGATGTTCGAGCTCCTGTCCGGGCGCGTCCCCTTCACGGGTGACAACGTGCCGAACCTGCTGCGGCGGATCATCCGCGAGGACGCGCCGCGCCTCGGGCTCCTGCTGCCCGAGCTCGATCTGCGCTACGACTCGGTGGTCACGCGGGCGATGGCCCGCGCCCCCGAGGACCGCTTCGGCTCCGCCCGCGCGCTCGCGCGCGCGCTCCTGCCGTTGATCGGGGACCGGCGCACCGCCGAGCGCGAGCTCGCCGCGCTCGTGCGCCACCGACCGCCGCACGCGGACTCGATGGAGACCGTGCGCGAGGATCTCGCTCACCTGGCCGTGGCCTGAGCGCGGCGCTAGCGTCGAGCGTGCACGTCCTGCTCATGCGCCACGGCCAGTCCGTCGAAGCGTACTCCGCGGCGGACGACGCGGGGCGGCGCCTCACCGAGCTGGGTCGCCGCCAGAGCGCCGCGATCGCGAGGGCGCTGGAGGCGCGCTCGCTGATCCCGACCCACGTGTACTCGAGCCCGTTCGTGCGCGCGGTCGAGACCGCGCACGCCGTGACGAGCGCGCTCGGCCTGCCGGGCCCCGTGCGCCCGCACCCGCCGCTCGTCCCCGGCACCGCGAGCGCGACGGCGCTCGCGGTCCTCGACGCGCACGGCGAGGCGGATCGCGTGCTCCTCGTGAGCCACGAGCCGACGGTGCGCGTGCTCGGCGGCTTCCTCGGCCGGCTCGACCTGCCGCCGTTCCCGACGAGCGGCGTCGCGGTGTTCGACGTCGACGCGGAGCACCGGTTCCTCGGCCGCCTCGACCCCGAGCTCGGCTGGCGCGGGCCGGACGATCTAGGCTTCTAGCGTGGTGGCGCCCGTCGTCCTCTCGCCCGGCAGCGTGTTCGCCGGGGACTACCGCATCGAGCGGCCGCTCGCCGAGGGCGGGATGGGCGCCGTCTACGTCGTCGAGCAGCAGTCGACCGGGAAGCGCCGCGCGCTGAAGGTCATGCACCCGACCCTCGCGCCCGACGCGAAGAGCCGCGCGCGCTTCGTCGAGGAGGCGCGCGTCGGGGCGCGGATCGAGAGCGACCACGTGGTCGACGTGCTCGCCGCGGGCGTCGACGAGGCGAGCGGGATCCCCTGGCTCGTGATGGAGCTGCTCGAGGGCCAGGATCTCGACCAGCTCGTGCGCGCGCGCGGCGCGCTCCCGCCCGACGAGGTCCTCGCGCTCCTCTCGCAGGTCGGGCACGCCCTCGGGGCCGCGCACCGGATCGGGATCATCCACCGCGATCTGAAGCCCGAGAACCTCTTCCTCGCGCGCTCGCGCCGGCAGCACGAGGGCGCGGTGGTGAAGATCCTCGACTTCGGGATCGCGCGGATGGTCGAGGGGAGCCAGACCGCCGCGACGGTCACGAGCGCGATCGGCTCGCCCCTCTGGATGGCCCCCGAGCAGGCGCAGCCCGGCGCGAAGCTCCGCCCGTCGACGGACGGGTGGGCGCTCGGGCTGCTCGCGGTCGACCTCCTCACCGGCCCGTCGGACTGGCGCGCCGCCCACCATCCGCACTTCAACGGGTCGGCG
>JAYRVK010000853.1:0-3074 GCA_041918555.1 Sandaracinaceae bacterium | reverse complement strand
CTGCGCGCCGGCCTGGCTTCGATCGATCCATTGACAGAGTCTTCGAGGCTCCCGCGGCTCGCCGGCCACCGCTCAGCGGACGGCGACGAGCTCGACCTCGAAGACGAGCGTCGAGCCGGGCGGGATGATCTTGCCGAACCCGCGCTCGCCGTAGGCCTTCTCGGGCGGGATGGTCAGCCGGCGCTTGCCGCCGACGCGCATGCCCGGGATGCCCTCGTCCCAGCCCTTGATCACGCGGCCTTGGCCGAGCGTGAAGTCGAACGTCTGCCCGCGGTCGAGCGAGCTGTCGAACTTCGAGCCGTTGGTCAGGCGCCCCGTGTAGTGCATGGCGACGCTGCACCCCGTCTTCGCCTCGGCGCCCTGGCCGACGACGAGATCTTCGATCTTCATGCGGGGCACCTACCACGGCCGGGCGGGCTCCGCATCCGCTCCGCGAGCGCGCGATCAGACGATGTCGTCGTCCGCGGAGAACACCTGCACGTAGGCCTCGCGCCACGCGCGCAGCTCCGCCGCGCCGACCCACACGACGCCTTCGCGCACCTCGGCGCGGAAGCGCGCGAGCGAGGCGTCGGGGACCCCCTCGCTGAGGCCCGTGTCGAGCCGGAAGTCCCAGCCGTGGTGGGGGCACACGAGCCGGTCCTCCTCGACGATCGCGTCCGACATCGGCGCGAAGCGGTGCGGGCAGCGACCGTGCAGCACGTGGACCGCGTCGCCCACGCATACGACGACCAGCTCCACTCCGTCGGCCACGAAGCGCCGGGGCACGCGCGAGGGCAGGTCGACGACACGCGCGAGGGCCCAGCGATCGCCTCGGAGGAACAGCGCGGGCGTAGCGGCGGCGCGGTCCACCGCGTGCGCGCGCGGGCAGGGCGGTCGCGCGCTCGCCGACGGCGCCGGCTCGTCGCGGAGCAGGATGTCCGCGTAGCGCGCGCGACCGGCGGAAGACAGCGCTCGGAGCGTGCGCTCCACCTCGGCGATCCCGAGGCGCTGGGCCATCTTCATGTTCGTCTCGGCGATGCGATCGAAGAGCGGCGCGGGCCGCGATCGGTCCGCGAACGAGCTCGCCTCGCTCGGCGCCACGTAGATCGTCTCGCCGGAGCGGTTGCGGTAGAGCGCCTCGAGGGCGTCGAGCCGCACCCACTGGATCGTGGGATCCGGCGCGCGCCGGAACAGAGGGATGAGGGCGTACGGGTTGCGCGTGGAGTAGGGCAGCTCGGGGTGCAGCGGCGCCACGGCGAGGACGTCTCCGTGCTCGCCCCGCGCGCTCGCCATCGCCGCGTTGCCGCATGCGGTGAGCTCGTGGCAGAAGCGGCTGAAGGCCTCGGGCGTGACGGACACGAGGGGCAGGACGACTTGCACGACATGCTTCTCGGGATCCGTCGCGACGCGCACGAGCAGCTCGATCAGCGGCGCCGCGTCGGGGTGATCGGCGAAGTGGACGAAGCGCGCCGTCTTGCCCCGTGCGCGACCCCCGCGCGAGAACGGACAGAACGAGTGCGCCTCGATGAACGTCTCGAGGTAGCGCTGGTTGGCCTCGAGCGCTGCGCCCTCGATGGCGCGGCGCACGCGAGGCGGAAGGGGCGGCAGCGGCTCGAAGGGGAGGCGCGGCGTCGGCGGCGCCGGCCTCCGGGGCGCGGGGAGCGGGAGGGTGGCGAGGAGCGCGCGCAGCGCGGAGACCTCGTCGGACGGGTCGGGATCGGGGGCGCTCATGGTGCGAGGGTCCTCGGGGCCGGCTCCACGTCGATCGACATCATCATCCCGCTCACTCGCTCATGCCGCACGTCTGCGGCGTCGAGTTGCGCCCGCGCAAACCAGCGAGCGCCGAGCACCCTCAGGGCGACGTCGCGCCCGGGAGGTTCAGCACGACGCGCGGGCTCTCGGGCGGCGTCGTGAACCGCGTCGTGGGGAGGCGCCCCATCACGCAGCGCGCGAAGGGCGTCCCCTGCCAGCGCACGGGGAGGCGCGCGTTCGTGACGCCGAGGCGGTCCGCGCTCAGCGTGAGCCCGATCTCCATCCGCGTCGGGCCGTGCGCGGTCTGCGCCAGCTCCTCGCGCCAGCAGGCCTCCACGCTGCCGCGGTAGAAGGCCATGCCCGCGGCGGTGCGCGCGACGCGGACACGCCCGGGGCGGTCCGGGGGATCGACGGTCGGCGGTGGAGCGTTCACCGGCCCCTCGGGATCGCCGTGGGCGTCGGGCGGGGCGAACGGAGTGATCGTGATGGGGGGGGACGGGACCAGCGGGACCTCGGGGCCGGTCACCTCCGGCTCGATCGTCTCGGCCTCGCCGACCGGGCCGAGCGTGTGGTCCACGGAGACCGCGTCGTCCTCGCCCGACATGGCGGTCAAGCCCAGCAGCCCGGCGAACACCGCGAGGCCGACCGCGAGCATCGTGCCGCCGAGGAGCGCGGCGATCTGGCCCATGCCCATGCCGCGGCCCTCGCGCGGGTGCTCGCGGGTCGGCGGGGCTTCGCGGGCCACCACGGGCTCGTACGCCGCGGGATCCGTGTGGCGCTCCGGATCGACCTCCTCGAGCACCGCGGTCCTCGCGGTGCCGAGCGCCGCCGCGAGGTCCCTTCCCGTATCCAGGAAGTCGTCTTGACGAAGGACCTCGATCAGCGCGTCGAGGCACGCGCTGGCCTCGGGGAAGCGCGCGGTGGGATCGCGGCTCAGGCAGCGCTCGAGCCACGCGTCGAACCTCGCGCCGGGGAGGACGCGCGCGCGCAGCTCCTCGGCGCGGCGCGAGCCCGGCACGAGCGGGTCGACGAGGATCTCCACGAGGAGCTTCGTGAAGTGGAGGTCGCCTCCGTCGGCCGCGGTGCGCCAGTACACGCGGCCGGTGACCGCGTAGAAGACGAGGAGGCCGAGCGACCACACGTCGGTCGCGGGCGTGATGGGCTTCGCGTTCGCCTGCTCGGGGGCCATCCACAGCGGCGAGCCGAGCGACTGCGTGCCGCTGGCCTGACGGCCCTTGGCCTGCTGGACGAGCTTGGCGATCCCGAAGTCGAGGATCTTCACGGTGAACGGCACGCCCGCGCGGCGCGGTCGCTCGAGGAAGACGTTCTCGGGCTTGAGGTCG
>JAYRVK010000852.1:0-3933 GCA_041918555.1 Sandaracinaceae bacterium | reverse complement strand
CCTCCCGTCCGGTCCTCCGAGCCCCCCCCCGCCGTGGCCGGGCTGCACTCGATCCCGCCGCGGATGGGCGCGCTCGCGGGCGGTTACGAGCGCCCGGCCCCCGCGCCGGTCGCCGAGGAGCGGCCCGCCAGGCAGCGCTACCTCCTGTTCGGCGTGCTCGGCCTCGCGGCGTTCGTGGGGTTGGTGTTCGCGGTGCGCTGGCTCGTGGATCCCGGCGCGGATCCCGTGGTGCAGCCGGCCCCCGACACGGGCCCCGACGTCGCGGGGCCGTCGGACGTGTCCGACGAGCCGCGCTGGGTCAGCGTGCGCGTGATCGGCCTCCCGCCGCAGGCGCGCATGCTGCTCGACGGGCTCCCCGCGAGCTCGCCGATGCGGCTGCGCCGCGGGAGCCAGCACGTCGTCGACATCAGCGCCGAGGGCTACGAGGCGCGGCGCGTGGAGCTCACCGCGGATCGCAACATGACGATCCACGCGCAGCTGCGTCCGTCGGAGGGGGCCGTGCAGGAAGCGCCGCCGTGAGCTAGCACCAGCGCTCCATGAGCGAGCGCTACGATCCGAGCGAAGTCGAGCCGAAGTGGCAGGCGTACTGGGAGCGGGAGAAGACCTTCCGCACCCCCGAGGGCGGCGAGCAGCCCAAGCGGTACGTGCTCGATATGTTCCCGTACCCGAGCGGCGCGGGCCTGCACGTCGGCCACCCCGAGGGGTACACCGCGAGCGACATCGTCGCGCGCTACCTCCGCTGCAAGGGCTACGCGGTGCTCCACCCGATGGGCTTCGACGCGTTCGGGCTGCCCGCCGAGCAGCACGCGGTGCAGACGGGCACGCACCCGGCGATCACGACGCGGCAGAACATCGACACCTTCCGCCGGCAGCTCAAGCGCCTGGGCTTCAGCTACGACTGGGATCGCGAGGTCGACACCACCGACCCCGCGTACGTGCGCTGGACGCAGTGGATCTTCCTCCTGCTCTTCGAGCGCGGCCTCGCGTACCAGGACCACGTGCAGGTGAACTGGTGCCCGGCGCTCGGCACCGTGCTCGCGAACGAAGAGGTCATCGACGGCAAGAGCGAGCGCGGCGGCCACGCCGTCGAGCGCGTGCCGCTCCGCCAGTGGGTCCTCAAGATCACCGCATACGCGGACCGCCTGCTCGACGGGCTCGGCTCCGTCGAGTGGCCGACGAGCACGATGACGATGCAGCGCGAGTGGATCGGCCGCTCCGTCGGCGCCGAGGTGCGCTTCGCCGTCGAGGGCCGCGACGCCGCGATCGAGATCTTCACCACGCGGCCCGACACGCTCTTCGGGGCGACCTTCATGGTGCTCGCGCCGGAGCACCCGCTCGTCCGTGAGGTCACGACCGACGCGGAGCGCGCGAACGTCGAGGCGTACGTGCGCGCGGCGGCGGGCAAGTCCGACCTCGACCGGCAGACGAGCAAGGAGAAGACCGGCGTCTTCACCGGCGGCCACGCGATCAACCCCGTGAACGGCGCGCGCGTCCCGATCTGGATCGCGGACTACGTGCTCATGGGCTACGGCACCGGCGCGATCATGGCGGTGCCCGCGCACGACACGCGGGACTACGACTTCGCTACGCGCTTCGGGATCCCGATCGTCGAGGTCGTCCGCGCGCCCGGCGCGCCGGCGGCCCCGCTGACGGAGGCGATGGTCGAGCCGGGCGTCGCGGTGAACAGCGGGCCGTACGACGGCCTCGAGACCGCGGCGTTCAAGGCGAAGATCACAGAGGACCTCCAGGCGAGGGGGCAAGGCAAGTTGCGGATCGAGTACAAGCTCCGCGACTGGGTGTTCTCGCGGCAGCGGTACTGGGGCGAGCCGATCCCGATCTACTTTCCCGTGACCGCCGAGGGCGATCCGCGGAAGGGCGCCGCGTTCACCATCCACCACGACCAGCCGATCCCCGTGCCGCTCGACGAGCTGCCGCTGCGGCTGCCGGAGCTCGAGGACTACCAGCCGGGCGCGGATCCCGCGGGCGTGCTCGCGCGCGCGCTCGACTGGCGCTTCTTCCAGCGGGACGGCCGCTGGTACGCGCGCGAGACCAACACGATGCCGCAGTGGGCGGGCTCGTGCTGGTACTACCTGCGCTTCATGGATCCGCACGACGAGGAGCGCGCGTGGAGCCCCGAGGCCGCGAAGCGCTGGCTCCCCGTCGACCTCTACGTGGGTGGAGCCGAGCACGCCGTCTTGCACCTCCTCTACGCCCGCTTCTGGCACATGGTGCTCTACGACGCGGGGCTCACCGGCGAGGTGACGGAGCCCTTCGCGCGCCTCGTGCACCAGGGGATGATCCTCGGCGAGATCGAGTACACCGCGTACACGAAGGCGGGCGAGCTCGTCAGCGCGGAGCACGCGACCAAGAACGCCGAGGGGCTGATCTTCGATCGCCGCGACGGGAAGGCGCTCGACACCGTGCGTGTCGCGGCGGACCGCGTGACGAAGAAGGGCCCGAGCTTCGTGATCGCGGATCGCGAGGACGTGGTGCTCACGTCGCGCGCGCCCAAGATGAGCAAGTCGCTCGGCAACGTCGTGAACCCCGACGACATCGTGGAGCGCTTCGGCGCCGACGCGCTGCGCACCTACGAGATGTTCATGGGCCCGCTCGAGGCGACCAAGCCTTGGAACACCGACTCGATCCAGGGCGTGAAGCGCTTCCTCGACCGGCTGTGGATCGTCGCGACGCGCGCGCCGAGCGACGCGGCGCCGCCGGACGCGCTCTTGCGGCTCACGCACAAGACGATCGCGAAGGTGAGCGAGGACATCGTCGCGATGCGGTTCAACACGGCGATCAGCGCGATGATGGTGCTCAACAACGAGCTCTACGCGCTCGAGGCGCCCCCGCGGGGGTGCGTGGAGGCGCTGGTCCAGCTCGTCCACCCGTTCGCACCGCACATCGCGGAGGAGCTGTGGGAGCGGCTCGGGCACGCGCCGTCGATCCAGGGGGCGCCGTGGCCGGAGCACGACCCCGCGCTCACCGTCGACGAGGTGATCGAGGTCCCCGTGCAGATCAACGGCAAGGTGCGCGGCCGGGTGACGGTCGCGCGGGACGCCGACGAGGCGACGGTGTTGGCTGCCGTCGAGGCCGATGCGGCGATCGCGGCGCAGCTCGCGGGGAAGACGCTGGTGAAGCGGATCTACGTGCTGGGGCGGATCGTGACGCTGGTCGTGAAGGGGTAGGGAGCCGAGCGCGGGCGCGGAGCGCAGCGCAGGACGAGGACGAGCACGAGGACGAGGACGAGCACGAGGACGAGCACGAGGACGAGCACGAGCACGAGCACGAGCACGAGGACGAGCACGAGCACGAGCACGAGCACGAGCACGAGCACGAGCACGAGCACGCCGCGGTCGCGATGCACGGTTCGTCGTCGGCACCGCTCGCGGATCGGACGGCGTGGCGCGGCCACGACAGTCGAGATCGAGCCGGGAGACGAGGAGACTGGAAGACGAGGAGAGTGCGCGCGCGATGCGCGCGCGATGCGATCGCGGCGCGCGGGGGCGGCGGCCGACCTTGCGTGGCGGTGGGGGGGCCGGTGCCGGGTTCGGCGGCGGCAGCTTGCGCGCCAGCAAAGAGCGCTGGCACGCAAGCTGCGCGGGCCGCCTCTTGGGCCGTCATGGGGGCCGCCTCGGACGCTCGCGCTGTCTGACCCGCTCTTGGGCCCCTCACTGGGGTGAGGGCCCAAGAACGGGTCAGACAGGAGGCAAGATGGCATTCAAGGTTCTGGAGATGGCGATTGCGCTCGCGGGGCAGCTGCGTGGCCCGCTGGAGGCGATCCGCAGGAGGGATCGCTCGCTGGAAGACCAGCTCAGGCGGGCGGCCACCAGCGTGGTGCTGAACCTGGCCGAGTCGACGGGTCGCGATGGCGCCGACCGGGCTCGCTTCATCCGCATCGCGGCTGGCAGCCTGTGTGAGTGTCGCGCGGGGCTG
>JAYRVK010000851.1:0-4358 GCA_041918555.1 Sandaracinaceae bacterium | reverse complement strand
GGGATCGGGTGCGCGCCCTGCGCGCCGCCCACACGCTGGCGGCCTCCTCCAAGACCGTCGGCGCCGACCAGGTCGCGGAGCTGGCGCGCGCGGCCGAGCGGCGCCTTCACATGCCCGAGTCGGGTGAGACGTCGACGGATGCTCAGCAGCTCGCGTTCGCCTTCGAGGCGGCGAGCGCGGCGCTCGCGCAGTGGGTCGCGGCGCAGCCGGCGCCGCACCCCCGCGCGGCCCCGACGCCCACGCCGTCCTCGGGCCGCCCGCGGCCGCCGGTGCACGTGGCGCTCGAGGGCCACCTGACGCGCCGGTCGCTCGACTCGGCCCTGTCGGCGGCGAGCCGCCGGATGAGCGGCCGCTCGCGCGTCCTCGTCGACTGCCTGGCGATGACGAGCTACGAGCTCGAGGCCCGCCACGCGTTCGTCGAGTGGCTCCGCGCGAACCGCGACCGGCTCTCGAGGGTCGCCATCGTGACGGCCAATCCGCTCTGGCACGGAGTGATCCGCGGCATGGCGGCCTTGAGCGAACAGCCCGTCCGATCGTTCGCGGAGAAGGACGCAGCGCGAGCCTGGCTGGAGGCCGATGGCTGACCGCCGATTCGCACCCGTGCAGGTCACGCTCGGGGGTCACCTCACGCGGGAGGCGCTCGAGCGCGCCTTGGCCGGCGTGCTCGGACCGGACCGCCAAGGGGCGACGGTGGTCGTCGATTGTCGGGCGATGACGAGCTACGAGCTCGACGCGCGATCGGCCTTCGTCGAGTGGAGCGCCGCACACCGCAGCGCGATCCGCGGCGTTGCGGTGCTGACCGACAAGCCCTTCTGGCATCTCGTCATCCGGGCCATGTCGCTCGCTAGCGGGCAGCGCATCAGGCCCTTCGCGACGCTGCACGACGCGACGGAGTGGCTCGACGGAATCGACCGCGAGAAGGAGTGATGATGTTCGAGACCGGTGAGCGCATCGACGGGCGGTATCAGGTGCGCGAGCGCCTGGGCGAGGGCGGGATGGGCACGGTCTTCTCCGCGTGGGACGAGATCCTGAGGCGCCCGACCGCGCTCAAGACGACGTCGCCGGGTCGCAACGACGCCAGGCTCCGGGCCCGGCTCTTCGGCGAGGCCGCGGCGCTCGCGTCGCTGCGCGCGCCAAACGTCGCCGCGGTGTACACCGCGGGGCACGCGCGCCCCGACGTGCCGTACGTGGCGATGGAGCTGGTGCGCGGGCAGGACCTCGCGTCGGTCATCGCGGAGCACGCGGCGCGGGGGGCGGTCGTGCCGCTCGGCCGGGCGTGCTCGATCCTCGCGGGCCTGGCGCGGGGGCTCGCCGCCGTCCACGGGGCCGGGCTCGTCCACCGCGACGTCAAGCCCGACAACGTCATCATCGAAGGCGGGACCGGCCGGGTGGTGCTGGTCGACTTCGGCCTCGCGCTCGAGCACGACGCCACGGTCGAGGCGGCCGTCATCTTCGGAACTCCGGGCTACATCGCGCCCGAGATCTGCACGGCACCGATCGCGCGCCCGCACCCCTCGGCCGACGTCTACGCGTTCGGTTGCCTCGCGTACGAGCTCCTGTCCGGCGATCTCCCGTTCCACGCGCCCACGATCCCCGAGCTCCTGGACCTCCACGTCCTCGCGCCGCGCCCCGATCTCGCGGAGCGTCGCCCCGAGGTGAGCGTCGTGGGCTTGAATGAGCTGGTGCGGCGCTGCCTCAGCGTCGACCCTCGCGCGCGGCCCTCGTCGTGCGCCGCGCTGGCCCAGGAGCTCTCCGAGCGCGCCGACGCGCTGCACGCGGCCGCGCTGCGGGTCGGGGTGCCGGAGCGCGTGCGCGACGAGCCAGCGACCGAGCAGATCCGTTTGGACGAGCTCGAGGAGTACGCCGCGCTGCGCGTGCTGGTCGTCGACGACGACCCCGTGTCGGCTCGGATGGCCGCGCGATGCGCTCAGCTGGCGCTCGCGAACATCCCCATCGAGGTCTCGAAGCGCTCGACGTCGGCCGGGGCGCTCGAGAGCGCGCTGAAGAGGGCGCCCGACCTCATCCTGCTCGACTACCTCCTGCCGGACGAGAACGGGCTGGAGCTGCTCTCGCAGCTGCGCCATCGGGAGCTCGCGTCTCATGCGCACGTGATCGTCGTCAGCGGGACCATGGAGCTGGTCGACAAGTGGCGCTTCGGCGTGCTCGGCGTCGAGGACTTCGTCGAGAAGCCGCTCGGCGTCGCCAACCTCGTTCCGCTCATCGACGACGTCGCGGGTCGCCGCGGCTGGCGCGCGCGCGCGGTCGAGCCCTGAGCGGCGGCCGGGACGCCCGAGCGCGGGCGGGTCCGACGCTACTTGACGAGCAGGCGCTCGACGCCGTCCCAGGTCTCGGGAGGCGGCTCGGCCTGGTACCGCGTGCAGCGGTTCGCGAGCATCATCGGCAGCCGGTCGCGCGGCGAGAGCGCCAGGCACTCGCCGCAGAGCTCGAGCGCCGTCTCGAAGTCGCGCGCGAAGTAGGCGTCGAGCGCGCGCTCCCACATCGGCGCGGTGCGCAGCTTGAGGTCGCGCGCCGCGGCGGGCTCCGCGTCGAGGATCTCGTAGAGCGTCACCGGGGTCTGCGCGCCCTTCACGATCACCCGGTCGATCCGGCGCGCGGCGAACGCGCCCGGATCCGCCAGCGCCTTCCACGTCGCCTCGCCCACGATCGCCGCGACGCCGTAGTGCCGCGTGAGCTGCTCGAGCCGCGACGCGAGGTTCACCGCGTCGCCGACCACGCCGCACTTGATCCGGTCGAGGCCGCCGACGATGCCGAGCAGGAGCGGCCCGGTGTTCACCCCGACCCCCATCTGGAGGACCGGGCGATCCGTCCCCACGCCCCGCGCGTTGAAGCGCTCGAGCGCGCGCTGCATCGCGATCGCGGCCTCGACCGCGCGGTCGGCGGGCCCCTCGAAGAGCGCCATGATCTCGTCGCCGTTGAACGAGTCGATGAACCCGCTCGCCTGGACGATCGGCTCCTCCATCGCCGCGAAGTAGTCGTTCAGGATCTCGACGATCGCGCGGGCGCCGAGGCTCTCGACGAGGTGGGTGAAGCGGCGCAGGTCCGAGAACAGCACCGACATCGTCTTCTCGACGTGCTGCCCGAGCGCGACCTCGGCGAGATCGCCCTTGCCGAGGCTCACGAGGAACTCGTGCGGGACGAAGCGCGCCTGCTGCTCGGTGAGCTGGCGCTGCGCCTCGTAGAGCTTCGCGTTCTCGAGCGAGACGGCGGCCTGCGAGATGAGGAGCTCCATCAGCGCGGCGCCGCGCGAGGTGAACACGCCCGGCATCGCGCCGTGCTCGAGGTAGAGCACCGCGGTCGTCGCGCCCCGATGGACCAGCGGGATGCAGTGCACGGAGCGCACGCGGCGCGCCGCGACGTACGCGTCGTTCGCGAAGAGCCCGCCGCGCTCCGTGGCGTCGGGGACGAGCGCGGTGCGGCCCGTGCGCAGCACGTAGCGCAGGACCCCCACCGGATCCTCGCGCGGGTCGCACGCGTCGAGCGGGCGCGCGACGAGCGCGGGCTCGCCGGTCGCGTAGCCCTCGACGGCGACCTCCCATCGCCCGTTGCGCTCGAGGAGGAGGAGCGCGCGCTCGGCCCCCGCCGCCTCGACCGCGGTGCGGAAGAGCGTGCGCAGGAGCTCGTCGAGCTCGATGCTCGCGGACAACCCCTGCGCCGCCTTGACCATCGCCGCGGCGTCGAGGTCGATGCCGACGACGCTCCCGAGCGTGACGTCGATCGCGGCCGCGGGCCCGCGCGCGCGACCGAGGACGTGCGGCAGCTCCGCCTCGAGCGCGCGGGTCTTCGCCAGCGCGCCCCAGCGCTGGTACGCGAAGCGCGCGTCCTCGAGGAACGCCCGCCCGATCGTGGCCTCGGCGCCCCCGCGCGCGAGGTGGAAGCGCCCCGTGAGCTCGGCGACGAGCGCCTCGTCGTTGACGTACTCGGTCGCACGCGCGGCCTCGAGCGCCTCGCGGTAGAGCGCCTCCGCCTCGGCCGCGTCGCCATCGATCCGCGCGCGCTCGGCGCGCACGAGGAGGAGGCGGTGGAGGAAATTCGAGGGCCCCGCCGCGCTCCACGCCTCGAGCTGCGCCGCGCTCGCGCCGATCGCAGCTCGCAAGACGACTTGCGTCTCGGGATCCGCGGCGGGCAGGAGCCGCGCCGCGGCGAGGGGCGCGTACAGGTGGAACGTCGCGAGGTGGTGCGTCGACGCGGCGCCCGCCTGGTAGGGGGCCGCGCGCTGGGCGGCGGCCCAGGCCTCCGCGGGCGTGCCGAAGTGGAAGCGCGCGACGAGCGCGTCGCTGAGCACGACGAACGCGACGCTCGCGCTGCCCGCCGCCTCGGCCGCGGCGAGGGCGGCCTCC
>JAYRVK010000850.1:0-2306 GCA_041918555.1 Sandaracinaceae bacterium | reverse complement strand
GCTCGAGGCGGGCGGCGAGGACTTCGACGGCATGCTCGTCCGCGACCTCAACCTGCGGGCCGCGCGCTGGTATCGCGATCACCTCGGCGATCCGGAGGCCGCCGAGGCGCGCTACCGCGGGGCGATCGCGGCGGATCCGGACACGCAGGAGGCCCACGAGCAGCTCGTGGAGCTCTTGCGGGCGCCGGGTCGCGAGAAGGCGCTCGTGGCGGCGCTCGTGCACTGGGCCGACGTGGACTACGACGAGGACGCGAAGAAGGCGCGCCTCGCCGAGGCCGCCGCGCTCGCCGAGTCCGCGTTCAACGAGACCTCGCTCGCGATCCGATGCTACGAGAAGATCCTCGAGATCGACGCCGGGCACGCGCACGCGCTCGACCAGCTCGTGCGGCTCGAGGCGGACGCGGGGAACCACGAGCGCGTGTGTGATCTCCTCGAGACGCGCGTCGAGGTCGAGATGGATCCCGACGCGCGTCTGCGCCTGCGCAAGCAGCTCGCCTCGACCTACGCTCGGCTGGATCGCGTCAACGACGCCATCCAGGCCTGGCAGGGCGCGCTCGACGAGGTGACCGACGACCTCGACACGATCTCCGCGCTCGAGCAGCTCTACGAGAAGACCGAGCGCTGGAGCGAGCTCGAGGACCTCGTGCAGCGACGCCTCGAGATCGCGCGCACGCCCGAGGAGAGCATCGCCGCGCGCGTGCGGTTGGCACGGCTCGCCGAGTCGCGCTTCGGCCGCCGCGACGACGCGATCGAGCAGCTGCGCGAGATCCTCGGCGAGGATTCGAACAACGCCGAGGCCCTCGACGAGCTCGAGCGGCTGCACTCGACGGGCGAGGAGTGGGACGAGCTGGTCGCGCTGCTCGAGCAGCGGATCGCTCACGCCGCCGAGAGCGGCGACGGGGAGGGCGAGGTCGCGCTCCTCCAGCGGCTCGCCGCAGTCCACGCCGACTCGCGCGGGGACACACCCGCTGCGGTGGCGATCCACCACCGGGTGCTCGAGCGGGATCCCGAGCACTTGCCGTCGCTCGCCGCGCTCCTCGCGATCCATCGCGCGGGCGAGGACTGGGAGGCGGCCGTCGAGGTGCTCGAGCGCCTCGGTGCGGTGCAGTCCGAGGGCGACGCGGTCGCGACCGCGTGCGAGGTGGCCGAGCTCGCGTCGACGCGACTCGCGGATCCCGCTCGGGCCGAGGCGGCGCTCCGGCGGGCCTACGAGCTCTCGGGAGGGAGCACGGAGAGCCGCGACAAGCTCAAGGCGCACTACGAGCGACACCAGCAGGCCGACCAGCTCGCGATGATGCTCGCGATGGACGAGGAGGAGACCACCGAGCCGGCGGCGAAGGTGAAGCTCCTCAAGCGCATCGCGGATCTCTACGCGGGCCCGCTCGCGGATGCCGGGTCGGCGGCGCAGTACCTCGAGCGCGCGGCGCAGCTCGATCCCGAGGACCGCGACGTGCTCCTGCCGCTCTGCGATCTCTACATCGCGGCGGGCCGGCAGGGCGACGCGATCCCGGTGCTCGAGCAGATCATCGCCAGCTACGGCGCGCGTCGGAACAAGGAGGTCGCCATCTACCATCACCGGCTCGGGCGGGCGAAGGAGTCGGCGGGCGATCTCGACGGCGCGATGGACTCGTACGACGCCGCGTTCAAGGTCGACCTCACGAACGTGGTCGTGCTCCGCGACCTCGGGCGGCTCTGCATGGTGCGCGGCGATCTCGAGCGCGCGCAGAAGACCTTCCGGGCGCTCCTGCTCCAGAAGCTCTCGGACGACGCCGGGATCACCAAGGCGGACGTCTACTACTACCTGGGCGACATCTCGGCGCGGAGCGGCGACAACCGCAAGGCGATCTCCATGCTCGAGCGCGCGCGCGCAGAGGACGCGAACCACGCGGAGGCGGCCGCGCTGCTCGAGCAGCTCAAGGGCTAGGGCCTTGGGCGCGAGCGTCTCGATCGACGGGGTCCTCGTCGACCCCGACCGGGCCGCCGTGCCCGTCATGGATCGCGGGTTCCTCTACGGCGACAGCGCCTTCGAGGTGACCCGCACCTACGGCGGCGAGCCGTTCGCGCTCGGGCTCCACCTCGATCGGCTCGAGCGCTCGTGCGCACGGCTCGGGATCCATCTCGGAGCATCGCAAGATACGTTGCGGTCCGAGATCCGCGCCGCGATCGCGGTCGCCGCGAACGAGGAGTCGTACCTGCGGGTGATCGTGACGCGCGGCGTCACCGAGATCGGCCTCGGGGTGGGGCAAGGCGAGACGGCGCGCCGCGTCCTCGTGGTGCTCCCCCTGCCGCCGCAGCCGCCCGCGCTC
>JAYRVK010000849.1:0-1967 GCA_041918555.1 Sandaracinaceae bacterium | reverse complement strand
GAGGCCGGCGACCCCATCGCGACGCTCGAGTCCGACCTGCAAGCGAGCTCGCTCCAGCAGGCGAGCGCCGCGGTGACCGTCGCGCAGTCCGCCCGCGACCAGCTCCAGGCGGACCTCGCGCGGGCCGAGGCCCTCGCGGCGCGCGGCGCGCTGCCGCAGCAGCAGATCGACACCCTGCGCGCGCAGGTGCGCTCCGCCGACGCGCAGCTGACGCAGGTCCAGGCCGCGCGGCGCACCGCGTCCGAGCAGCGCGGCCGGACCGTGGTGCGCGCGCCGATCGCGGGGACCATCGCGCTCCTCACCGTCCAGCAGGGCGACGTGGCCGCGCCCTCGCTCCCGATCTGCAGCGTCGTCACCGCGGAGCGGCTGATCCTGCGGCTGCGCCTCACCGAGCAGGACTACGTGCGGGTGCAGCAGGGCATGAGCGTCGAGGTCCGGCCGCCGGCGCTCCCGGAGGTCACGCGGGAAGGGACGGTGCGCCGCGTGAGCCCCGTGCTCGATCCGCTGACGCGCACCGCGAGCGTGGAGGTCGCGCTCGACAACGCGGACGGGCGCCTGCGCCCCGGCATGGTCGCGGAGGCCTCGATCGTGCTCGAGCGCCACGAGGACACGGTGCTCGCGCCCTCGCGCGCGCTCGTCCTGAGCTCGCGGACCGACTCCGATCGCGAGGCGTCGGTGTTCGTCTTCGATCGCGCCGCGGGGGTCGCGCGGCGCGTGAGCGTCGCGATGGGGCGCCGCTACGGCGGGCTCGTCGCGATCGAGCGCGGGCTCGAGGGCGGCGAGGAGGTCGTCGTGCAGGGGCAACACCTCTTGCGCGATGGCGCGCCGATCCGCTCCGCCGAGCCCGGCGTGCCGGTCGCCGAGGCGCGCCCGTGAGCGAGCCGCACGAGCCCGAGGACGAGGACGAGGGCTCGTCCCCGGACGACGAGGACACCGGGAAGCGGCGCGGCCTCGGGCGCCTGATGGCCGAGGCCCGCGCGGGCCTGCCCTCGCTCGGCGAGCTCTCGATCCGGCGCGGAGTGACCACCGCGATGGTCTACCTCTGCCTCGTGGGCTTCGGGGTGTTCTCGCTCTCGGAGCTCCCGCTGAACCGGCTGCCCGAGATCGATCTCCCGGTCATCGCGGTGATCACCACCTACGTCGGCGCGAGCCCCGAGGACGTGGAGACGCTCCTCACCGAGCCGATCGAGCGCGCGGTCGCGTCGGTCGAGAACGTCGAGTCCGTGCGCTCCACCTCGCGCGAGGGGACCAGCATCGTCCTCATCAGCTTCACGTGGGGCACCGAGATGAACTGGGCGGAGGTCGAGGTCCGCAAGAACCTCGAGCTCTTCGCGCAAGAGCTCTTGCCCGACGAGGCGAGCCGTCCGCTGACGTTCGCGTTCGATCCGAGCCTCGCGCCGGTGATGTTCATGGCCCTCGACGGGCCGATGGACGGCCACCAGCTCCGCCGCATCGCGACCGAGCAGGTCCAGCCCTACCTCGGACGCGTCGAGGGCGTCGCGGCCGCGGAGGTCATCGGCGGCCTCGAGCGCGAGGTGCACGTCTACTTGCACCCCGAGTGGCTCGAGGCGAACGGCGTCTCGACGCAGAACGTGATCGACGCGCTCCGCGTGGCGAACCTCGTCGTCCCGAGCGGCGCGGTCGACGACGGAGCCCAGCGCCTCGCGATCCAGCCGACGAGCCTCTTCACCGACGTCGATCAGATCCGCGAGGTCGTGGTCGGCCAGCGCGGGGGGAGGGCGATCCGCCTCGCGGAGGTCGCCGACGTCGAGGACGGCTTCCAGGAGGAGACCCACGTGGTCACCGCGGACGGCGAGCCCGCGGTGATGATCGCGGTCCGCAAGCAGTCCGACGCGAACACCGTCACCACGGCGCGCGCGGTCGCGGGGGGGCGGCCGGCGGTGGGGGGGCGGCGACCCCCCCGGGGGGAGCACGGGCCGCGGGTGTGCCAGTCGCGGCCCCGACGG
>JAYRVK010000848.1:0-3511 GCA_041918555.1 Sandaracinaceae bacterium | reverse complement strand
TCGCGCTCCTCGAGCGCGCGCTGCATCTCGGGCTCGCGCGCGAGCGCCTCGAGCGCGGCGTCGCGCGCGCGCTGCTCCTCCTCGGTCTGCCGGCGTCGCGTGGACTGCAGGCGCTGTCGCAGCTCCTCGAGCCGCTCCTCCGCCTCGCGCCGCTCCATCCCTGCGGCCAGCTCGCGCCGCAGCTCCCGCGCCTCACGCGCGATCTCCTCGAGCTCGCGGCGCCGCGCCGGGTCGCGCTCCTCGCGCGCGAGGTGCTCGATCCGCTCGAGCGCCTCGGCGTTCTCGATCCGCACCTCCTCCGGGCCGTCCGTCGTGCCCGCGCGCTCGGGGACCGGCGCGAAGAACGCGATCGCGAAGAACGCGAGCGCGGCCGGGAGCCACGCCGCGCGCGCCACCCCGATCGCCGGCGCGACCGCCTTCGGGTCCGCGCCCTCGAGCCGCTCGCGCGCGGCCGCCATCGTCGGCGCGAGAAACTCCGGTGCAACCGCGCCGACCTCCCACGCCGTGACGATCGCCTCGCCGGCGTCGAGCCGGCGGTCGACGAACATCACGATCGCCTCGTCGTCCGGCATCGCGCGGCGCGCGCGCACGATCCCGATCACGGGGCCGAGCAGCACGAGCGCCCACGGCAGCATCTTGGGCGCCCACGGCCACGCGATCGCCAGCACCACGGCGAGCGCGCCGCACGCCACGGCGACGGTGACCGTGCTCTCGAGCACCGCGCGCAGCACGAGGCGGCGTCGGACGAGGGCGATGAGGTCGTGGAGGCGCGGCATGTGGACGGTGAGTGTCGCTCCGACCGACCGGGTTCCCAAGCGATTCCCGGACCCTCGATGTGCGATCCCCCTTGGGCGGAGCGGCCGCGACGATGTGGAGATTCCGAGGAGCTTGTCAGTCGGCTCCGCAACCTCGACCATGGCGCCTCCGGATGACCCGCGACCGCCCGGTGCACTGCGAGGAGTGCGGGCTCTCCATCGAGGGGCCGAGCGAGGCCGGTCCGGGCGCGCTCGTCGACGGTCGCTACCGCCTGCTCGCGCCGGTCGGCGACGGCGCGATGGGCCAGGTGTTCGAGGCGCTCGACGTGCACCTCGAGCGGCGCGTCGCCCTCAAGATCGTGCACCCCGCGCTCGGCTCGAGCCTCGACTTCGAGCGCGAGGCCAAGGCGCTCGCGTCGGTGCGCCACCACAACGTCCCCGTCATCCACACGTTCGGCGTGCACGGGCACGCCTCCTTCTTCGTGATGGAGCTCATCGAGGGCGCGCGGCTCAGCGAGATCCTCGCGCAGCATCGCGAGCACCACGCGCGCATGCCGCCGTTCCGCGCGGTGCAGATCGTCCACCAGCTCGCGCGCGCGCTCGCCGAGGCGCACGCCCGCGGGATCGTGCACCGGGACGTGAAGCCCGAGAACGTGGTGATCGAGACGGGCACCGGTCGCCCCGTGCTCGTCGACTTCGGCGTCGCGGTGCGCCTCGACCCGACCGACGCGCACACCGTGCGGGGCTCGCCCGCGTTCATGGCCCCCGAGGTCCTCGCCGGCGGCGCCGCGAGCCCGGCGAGCGATCTCTACTCGCTCGCGTGCCTGGCCTACGAGGTGATCTGCGGGACGCTCCCGTTCGAGGCCGCGTCGCTCGACGAGCTCGTCGACGCGCACCTGCGCCGCGCGGTGCCGCCGCCCTCGCTGCACGGCGCCGAGCTCGCGAGCTTCGACGAGGTGCTCCTGCGCGCGCTCGAGAAGGACCCGCGCCGGCGCTATCCGACGTGCACCGCGTTCGCCGCGGCGCTCGAGCGGGTCGACACGAAGATCGAGGACGTCCGCGACACCGACGTCTCGCAGCTCATCCCGCTCCAGCGCGGCGCCATCCGCATCCTGGTGGTCGACGACGATCCGGTGTTCGGCCGCGTCGCGAAGCGGGCCGCGATGGTCGCGTTCGCCGACGCCGAGGTCGAGGTGTCGCGCGCCAAGACCGGCGCGGCCGCGGTCCGTAACTCGGAGCGCACGCTCCCGCAATTACTCTTGCTCGATTACATGCTCCCGGAGATGGATGGGGTCGAGGTGCTCTCACGGATCCGGGCGCTCCCCGGTGGCGAGAACGTCTCGGTGGTGGTGTCGAGCGGCGCGGTCGGCGAGGCGGAGCGCTGGCGCTTCTCCGCGCTCGGAGTGCACGACTTCCTCGCGAAGCCCGTCGAGTTCGGGGAGCTCGTGGCCACGATCGTGAAGAAGGGCCGCGAGCGGGGCTGGCTCTCTCGCGCGTCGGTGCCGTGACCGCCGCGACGCGCACGCCGCTCGAGCACCGCCGGCGTACGGCCTCCGCCCTCGTCGCGCTGCTCGGCCTCGCGTGGGGCTTCTACTTCGTCTACTCGCTCGCCATGGACCGCCCGAAGATCGCGGTGGTCCACGCGCTCGCGGCGGCCGCGGTGGCGGCGATCTACGCGGCGACGCGCGGCCCGGAGCGCACCACGCAGCGCGTGCACGCGGCCGGGCTCGTCACGGTGCTCGCGCTGATCGGCATCGCCGTGTTCACCGGCCAGGGCAGCTCGCTCGCGTGCTGGTACCTCCCGCTCGTCCCGCTCTTCGTGGCGATCGTCGCGGGCTGGCGCGCCGTGGTCGTGTGGGGGGTCGCGGGGACCGGGTCGGTCGGGCTCGTGCACCTCTCGGAGCGGGTCGTCGCCGTCACGCCGGACTACCTGTTCACGCCGACGGATGCGCTCGTCGGCTCCTTCGTGATCGTCGCGCTCGCGCTCGGCTACCTCGCGTACGTCCAGCGCCTCGCGGAGGAGCAGATCGAGGCGCTCGAGCGGCAGCGCGAGACCATCGGCGGTCAGAAAGAGGAGCTCGCGAAGGTGTACGCGGAGCTCGCGCGCCTGCACGAGACGGCGCTCCTCGAGTCGAACGCGAAGACGCGGCTGATGGCGCGCGTGAGCCACGAGATCCGCACGCCGCTCAACGGCCTGCTCGGGCTGAGCGAGGTGCTCGCGGACGCGCCGCTCGACGCGGCGCACCTCGAGATGGTCCGCTCGCTCCACGCGAGCGCGTCGGCGCTGCGGCAGCTCGTCGACGATCTCCTCGACGTCACGCGGATCCAGGACGGGCGCGTGACGCTGCACGTGGAGCCGACGGATCTGCGCGAGCTCCTCGGGGACGTCGTCGACATGTTCGGGGTGCTCGCGTACGAGAAGGGCGTGCAGCTCGCCGCGGTGATCGACGCGTCGGTCCCCGCGCGCGTGTCGATCGACGGCCTGCGCGTGCGTCAGATCGCGGCCAACCTCGTCGGCAACGCGCTGAAGTTCACCGCGAGCGGCGAGGTGGTCGTGCACGTCGCGGGGACCACCTCGCGCGACCGCGTGTTCGACGGCCGGGTCGAGGTGCGCGACACCGGGCCCGGGATCGACAAGGGCCTCCTCCCGCGGATGTTCGTGGCGTTCGAGCCGGCGGACGAGGAGGTGCCGCTGCGCCGCCCGGGGACGGGGCTCGGGCTCTGGATCTCGCGCGAGCTCGCGCGCGCCCTCGGCG
>JAYRVK010000847.1:0-11401 GCA_041918555.1 Sandaracinaceae bacterium | reverse complement strand
GGGCGAGGCCTTCGCCAGGGAGGTCGCGGCGCTCGGGGGGCAGGTCGTGGTCGAGGCCACCTACGCCGCCGACGCGACGGCGTTCGGCGAGCCCATCGCGCGCGTCGCCGCGGCGACCCCGGACGCCGTGTTCGTCCCGGACACCGGACGACAGCTCAACCTCGTGGGGCCTGCGCTCGCGGCGGCCGGTCTCTTCTGCGTCCCCGCGGGCGGCAGCGCGCCGCGCGGGGCCCGGGCGATCACGCTGCTCGCGCCGAGCGTGGCGGTCGACCCGCGCATCCTCGTCGCGTCCCGCTACTTCCAGGGCGCGCTCTTCGCGACGGCCTTCCACGCGGGCTCGTCCACCGAGGACGCGCGCGCCTTCGCCGACGCGTACCAGGCGCGGTTCGGGAGCGCGCCCGACGCGTACGCGGCCCTCGCGTACGACGCGTTCCGGCTGGTCCGCGCGGCCGTCGAGGCCGGCCACAGCACGCGGCGCGACGTGGCGGGCTGGCTCGCGGGCGCGGAGCGCCCGACCGCCGGCGCGAGCGGCGGCTTCGGAGCGTCGAGGACCCCGCGCCACGGCGCGCGCGTCCTCGAGGTGCGCGCGGGCGCGTTCGTCCCCGCGAACGCCGCCCCCTCGAGCTGACGGACCTACAGCGCGTAGATCACCGCGCCGGCCACGCAGCCCAGGAACAGCACGGCCACCGCGGCGAGCCCGACGAAGAGCAGCGTGCGATCGGGCTTGGGCGCGAGGGGCGCGACGGACGCCGCGAGCACCGGGGCCGGCGGCGGGGCGGGCGGCGGCGGCGCCGCGGCGGGCTCGGGCAGCGACGCCCGGGGCGCGTCGCCCGCCCCCGCGATCGCGGCGGCGAGCTCGTCCTGGGTCCGCGCCGCCCAGTGCGCGGCGCCCCCCGCGACCCCGAACGCCTCGAGCGCCGCGTCCAGCAGCGCGACCGGCGTGTCGAAGCGCTCCTCTTTCTTCTTGGCGATCGAGCGCTCGATCACGGCGTGGATGCCCGGCGGCAGGCCGTCCTTCACCTGGTGGATGGGCGTCGGCATCATGCGGACGATCTTCATGAGGATCTCGGCGACCGTCGGCGCCTCGAAGGCGATCTTCCCGCTGAGCATCTCGTAGAGGATCGCGCCGACCGCGAACACGTCGGTGCGGGTGTCCACGTCGGGCAGGCCCTTGGCCTGCTCGGGGGACATGTAGTAGGGCGAGCCGAGCGTCGTCCCGAACGCGGTGAGCTTGGGCCCGGTCTCGACCTGGAGCTTCACCGAGCCGAAGTCGAGGATGCGCACGTCGTCGCCCCCCGGTCCGCGGCACAGGAAGATGTTGTCGGGCTTGAGGTCACGGTGGATCACGCCGAACCCGTGCGCGTAGTCGAGGGCGACCGCGACCTGCGAGAGCGTGCGCAGCGTGCGCGCCGCGGGCTGCGGCCCGTGCCGCCGCAGGAGCTCGCCGAGCTCCTGACCCTCGAGGTACTCCATCGTCAAGTAGTGTTGACCGTCTGCGGTCTCGCCGAAGTCGATCACCTTCACGATGTGCGGGTGCGAGAACATGTCGGCGGTCTCGTACTCGCGCTTGAAGCGCTCGACCGCGATCTCGTCCTCCTCGACGTCGCGATGGAGCACCTTGATCGCGACGCGCTCGCGGGTCTCCGCGTTCCGCGCCTCGTACACCGCGCCCATCGCGCCGTCCGCCACGTGCGCGGCGACGATGTACTTGCCGAGCTGCTCGCCGAGCCGCGGATCGGCGTCCTCGCCGGTCGTCGGCATGCGGATCGTGACGTGCCCGTCGTGGCCGCAGAACGCGACCTCGTCCGGGAACTCCGTCCCACAGGTCGGGCAGCGTCGGCTCACGGCGGCGATGCTACCACGCCGCTACCGGGCTCGGCCTAGAGAGCGGCTAGGCCACGCCGCCGACCCGCTGGCGCTCCCATCGATCGAAGGCGCGGTCGTGCACCAGCGTGAGCTCCTCGCCGCCGTCCGTCCGGATCCGGAAGCACACGCGCGACTCGACGCCGCTCCCCTCCATCCAGCGGCCGAGCACGTCCGCCACCGCGATGCGCTCGCCGCCCTCGCCGAAGAACGCGGCCGGGGCGTAGGGCCAGCCGACGGCCGAGCGCACCTCGACCCGCACCGAGTCGAGCACCGGCTCCCAGCTCGGCGACGCGATCCCCGCCTCCCGCCGGAGCTCGATCACCGCGTGCTCGATCCCTCCGGTCAGCCGGCGCGTCAGCGCGCGCGGGCGGGTGACGACCACGAGCAGGTAGTCGGAGCTCACGCGCCGCACGACGATGTCGCGCTTCGATCCGTGCATGGTGAGCATGAAGGCCTCGCCCGCGTCGAGCCTGGCCATGCGGGCGCCGAGCTCGGTCATCGTGACGAGGAGCTGCGCGCCCGCGACCTTTGCCTCGTGCGGGTCGAGCGCGGAGCAGTAGTCCACGCACTCGCCCTCGCCGTCGATGAAGGCGACCGCGAGCAGGCCGGTCGCGCGGTACAGCAAGCGCCGCAGGATGTCGGTGAACCCGCTCTCGGCCTGGTCCCGCGCGTACTCTCGCGCCCAGCTGCGCTCGCGCGGGGTCACGGCGCCGGCTCGGTCACGGCGGGGATCGACAGGAGCGCCGCGACGTTGGGCGAGAAGAGGACGCTGCGGTCGCGCATCACGTCCGCGGTGAGCCGCCCGAGCAGCGCGCTCCGCCGCACCGCCTCCCGCTCCGCACGCAGCGTCGCGAGCGCCTCGTCGCGCGGCGTCGCGCGCTCCGGCTCGATGCGCGTGAGGACGATGGCGTGCCAGCCCATCGAGGTGCGGACGGGGGCGGCGAGCACCCCCTCCGCCGGCGCGGCGAAGAGCGCGTCCACGTACGCGCGATCCGTGTCGGCGTCGGCGGCGAGCCCGTCGACCTCCTGCACGACGATCTCGAAGGGGAGCGCGTCGAGCGGGCGCCGCCGGATCGAGAGCGCGGTGGCCACGGGATCGTCGGCGGCGGCGAGCTCCGCGTGGATCTCCTCGACGAACCGTCGCGCGTCGGCCTCGTGGGCCGCGTCCACCACCCGCGCGAGGACGTGCGCGCTGAGGCGCCGCTCGGGCGCCTGGAAGCGGCTGGGGTTCGCGTCGAAGGCGGCCTCGATCTCGGCGCCGGTGATCTCGACCGGCTCGGCCTCGACCGTATCTCGCAAGAGTAATTGCACCCTCGCCTGCCGCGCGGCGCGCTCGACCGCGGCGCTCGGACCGAGGCCCCGCCGCTCCGCCGCGAGCGCGAGCAGCAGCTCGTCCGTCAGGCGCGCCAGCGCCACGCGCGGCGACACGCCCGCGGCCCGGGCTGCGGCCTCGACCTCGCCGCGGGTGATCGGATAGCCATCGACGGTCGCGACGACCTCCCCCCCCAGCTCGGCGCTCCCGCGCGAGTGGGTCGTCGCGCCCGGGCCGTCGGCGTCGCTCGGCCCGCAGGCCGCGAGGAGCGCCGCGGCGAGGAGGGAGCCGGCGCGGGTCACTCTCCCACCGTCGGCCGGAGCAGCTCCACCGCCGCGCGGAGCACCCCGATCCCCGTGACGAGGAGCAGCGCGGCGGCGAGGTAGTCGTGATCGCGCAGCTCGACGACCCCCGCGCCGAGCGCGGCGAGCGCCAGCACCGCGAAGAGCAGCCCCGATCCGTCCCGGATCACCCGCGCCATCCACCGCGAAGATAGCAGGCGAGGCCGCCTGGCCGCGACCGGCCGCACCGCGACCGCCCTTGACCCCACCCGGCGAACCCCGGCAGGCTCCGTGGAGGCGCGCGTGACTCGCTTCGGGAAGTACGAGCTCCTCGAGCGAATCGGCATCGGGGGCATGGCGGAGGTCTTCAAGGCGAAGATCTACGGGGCCGAGGGCTTCGAGCGCCTCATCGCCATCAAGCGCATCCTCCCGAACCTCGTCGAGGACGAGGACTTCGTGAAGATGTTCGTGGACGAGGCGAAGATCGCCGTCCGCCTCAACCACCCGAACATCGTGGGCATCGACGACCTCGGCAAGGCCGAGGGCACGCTCTTCATCGCGATGGAGTACGTGCAGGGCAAGGATCTGCGCGCGATCTACGACGTGGAGACCTCGCGAGGGACCAACACGCCGATCGGGATCTCCTGCCACATCGTGATGAAGATGTGCGAGGCGCTGCACCACGCGCACTTCGCCACGGGCCCGCGCGGCGAGCCGCTCAAGGTGATCCACCGCGACGTGAGCCCGCAAAACGTCTTGCTGTCGTTCGACGGCGAGGTGAAGGTCGCCGACTTCGGCCTCGCGAAGGCGCGCGGGCGGATGGTGCAGACGCAGGCCGGCGTGGTGAAGGGCAAGCTCGCGTACATGTCGCCCGAGCAGCTGCGCGGCGACGAGATCGACCACCGCGTCGACGTGTTCGGCCTCGGCATCGTGCTCTTCGAGCTGCTCACGGGCGTGCGGCTCTTCCTCGGGCCGAGCGACATGGACACCCTGCGCCGCGTCTACGAGGCGAAGGTGCCCAACATGCAGCCGCTGAACCGGGCGATCCACCCGGACCTCGAGGCGATCGTGCGGCGCGCGCTCGCGAAGGATCGCGACGAGCGCTACCAGACCGCGCTCGCGCTCTTCGAGGACCTGCAGGCGCACGTCTACGCGCAGGGCCTCTACGCGGGGACCACCGCGCTGCGTCGCTACGTCCACGAGGCGTTCCCGGACTTCGCGCCCTCGCCGATGGGGCCGCCGCCCTTCGCGAGCGCGCCGCCACCCGAGCCACGGCCGACGCACCGGCCCCCGTCGCGGCAGGAGATCCTCCCCCCCGCGACGCCGTCGGGCGAGGTGCTGCGCGCGCCGCCCGTGCCCGTCATCGACGAGCTCGAGACGAACCCGCTCTCCGACCCCGCGATCCAGGCCGACGACCTCGTGGTCGACGTGGAGGAGAGCATCCACACGGAGCGGCCGCCGGATCTCGACGACCTGATCGCGTCGAGCCCGCACCCCGCGCTGACGACGCAGCGCCTCGACACGGGCGGCCCCGAGGAGTCGCAGGTGCAGACCTCGGAGCGCGGGCTCCCCAGCGAGCCGCCCGGCGTCTACGACGATCGTACGCCGGCCCCGTACGACGCGGGGCCCGACACGAACCCCGCGCCGGCGCCGGGGCCCTCGGAGCACCCGGCGATCGGGGACTCGCCGTGGGAGGACACGACGGAGTTCGAGCCGGTGGGCGTGCCGATGACCACCGTGCAGACGAACCCCGACGGGGGCGACGAGTGGGGCGAGGACTCGACGCAGGTCGTCGACCCGGGCGCGCCGGCCCCCGGGGCCACTAGGACATCCCGTAGCTCTTGAGCTTCTTGTGCAGGCCCTCGCGGGTGATCCCGAGGGCCTTCGCGGTCGCGCTCTTGTTGTTGTCGTGCTCCTTGAGCGCCTCGCGCAGGATCCACTTCTCGACCTGCGCGATCATCTGCTTGAGCGTGCCCTTCACCGGGTGGACCTTGTCGAGCAGGTTCTCCACCTGGCGGATGCGGCTCGAGAGGAGCTCCGGGCCGATGAGGGCGCCCTCGTCGGCCTGGATGACGACGCGCTGCACCTCGTTCTCGAGCTCGCGCACGTTCCCCGGCCACTTGTACGCGCCGAGCAGGTCCATGGCCTCCTGGCTGAACCCCTGCACCGAGCGCCCGAACTCCTTCGCGTAGCGGTTGAGGAAGTGCGCGGCGAGGAGGCCGATGTCCTCGCGCCGCTCGCGGAGCGGCGGCACGAGGATCGGGAACACCTTGAGGCGGTAGAAGAGATCCTCGCGGAAGCGGCCCTCGGCGACCTCGCGCTCGAGGTCGCGGTTGGTGGCGGCGACGATCCGCACGTCCACCTTCTTCGTGGTGTTGCTGCCGATCGGACGGATCTCGCCCTCCTGCAGCGCGCGGAGCAACTTGGCTTGCAGGTTCAAGGGCATCTCGCCGACCTCGTCGAGGAACAGCGTGCCCTGGTCGGCGAGCTCGAAGAGCCCCTTCTTGTCGTCGGTCGCGCCCGTGAACGAGCCCTTCTTGTGGCCGAACAGCTCGCTCTCGAGGAGGTTCTCGGGCATCGCCGCGCAGTTCTGCGCGATGAAGAGCGCGTCCGAGCGGTCGGACCAGTAGTGCACCGCGCTCGCGATGAGCTCCTTGCCGGTGCCCGTCTCGCCCTCGATCAGCACCGTGACGCGCGTGTTCACGACCTTGCGCAGCTGATCGAAGAGCGACCTCATCCGCGGGCTCTCGCCGATGATCCCGTCGAAGCGGCGGCCCTTGTCGCGGCGCTTGAGGAAGGTGTTCTCGGTGCGCTGGCTCTCCTCGGCGGCGCGCAGCCGCGCGACGAGCCGCGCGTGCGCGAACGCCTGGCTCGCCGACTGGCCCAGGAGGCAGAGCACGTCGAGATCGCGCTCGCGGAAGACGCCGCTCGCGTCGCGGTTGTCGACCTGGAGCACGCCGAGGATCTCCTCGCCGTGCCAGAGCGGGACGCCGATCGTCGACTGGATCTGCGCGCCCATGATCGACGCGGTCTCGCCGACGTCGCGCTTCGCGTCCGCCGCGAGCACCGCGGCCCGCTCCGCGACGACCTTGCGGAAGACGCTCCGCGTGATCGGCACCGCGTCGGCGTCGGCGCCGCCGCGCACGCGGGTCCCCACGGGGACGTAGCGCGCCGTGCGGCGCCCCTTGCCCGCGTCCTGCTCGCGGAGCGCGATGGTCACGTGCGTCGCGCGCGAGAGGAACTTGAAGACCTGGCGGCTCACCGTCTCGATCACGTCGTCGAGATCGATGCACCCGCCGATCGCCTTCTGCGCCTCGTACAGGCTGGTGAGCACCGCGCGATCCGCGCCGACCGCCTCCTCGACCTTGGCGAGATCGTCGACCTTGCGGAACGAGACGATGCGCGCGTCGTCCGGCTCGTCGCCGACGTGCACGAGGATGCGCACCGGCCGCTCCACGTCGCCGAGCACGAGCACGTCGGCGTCCCGCAGCTCGACCTCGCGCTCCTCGTCGTCGGTGACGTCGACGGTCTGGCCCGCGCGGATCACCCGCGTGCCGTTGGTGCTCTGGAGATCGCGGACGTAGTAGGTCTCGCCGGTCAGGACGATCGCGGCGTGCTCGCCCGAGACGTGCCACTCGGGGAGCACGAGGTCGTTCACGTCCGAGCGCCCGATCCGAACGACGTCCTCGTTCGACTCCAGGCGGCGACCCGCGTCCTGACCCTCGACGACCTCCAGCCGGATCACGCGCTTGGTCTTCCCGCCGTCAGCCGCCCGTGCGCGCGGCGAGGCGAGCGCGGACGGCCATCGCGACGTCCTTGACCTGGTTCCAGCTCGAGCGCCCCTCCTCGGCCTCGCGGATGCGATCGATCTCGGCGACCGCCTCGGGCGACCCGCCCGTCGCGATCGCGTCGAGCGCGTAGAGCGCGTCGCCGCGCACCGGGATGTTGTTGTGATCGAGCAGGCCGACGAGCGCGGTGATCGCCTCGGCGTTCCCGCGGCCCAAGCGCGCGATCATGTACGCCGCCTTGCGCACCACCATCGGGTTCGTGTCGCTGAGCTTGCCGATGTAGCAGGGGAGCTCGTCGTGGCAGCTCTCGGCGGTGTCGAGCACCGCGTTGTTCTCCTCGAACGCGTTCCGGACCACGCCGCCCTCGGGCTCCGCGGCGATCACCGCGCGGATGCGGGGCAGATCGGTGCGGTTGGCGAGGAACGCGTAGCCGCGGAGCGCGACGACGCGGAAGTCCGGCACCTGCTCCCGATCCGCCGCGACCCGGTGCAGGAAGTCGAGGAGCCCCGGATCGAACGTGTGCTGCATCGCCGCGAGGAGCTGCGCGCGCGAGGCCCCGGGCGCCTCGGGCGGGAAGTCCTCGGGCATGCGGTCGTACACGCCGATCAGCGTCTCGCGCAGGCGCGCGGTGTCGCTGTCCTCGCGGTTGATCTGGACGAGCGACGTGATGCAGGAGAGCGCGCGGCCGATCACCTCGCGGTTGGCCTCCATGTCCTCGGCGAGCGCGTCCGCCTCCAGGTCGAGGAGCGGCTGGACCTGCGCGTACATCGGGTCCATCGCCTCGCGGAAGCCGAGCTGACCGAGCGAGAAGCACGCCTCGCCGATCACGATCCCGCGCGCGTCCATGCGGTTTGCGGCCTCCTCGTCGCGCCGGCGGATCGCGCCGATCAGGTTCTCGGCGATGCGGTTGGCCTGCTCGTTGTTCCCCGCGAGGAGCTCGAGGAGCGGCTCGAGCGCGGGCCGGCCGATCTGTGTGAGCGACTGCGCGCCGACGTCGTTCATGCGCATGTCGGGGCGCTCCGCGCTGAACAGGAACAGCGCCTTGATCATGTCCGGCACGGCCGCGGGATCGCGGAGCCGGCCGACCTCTTCGCCCGCCATCCGGTTGATGATGAAGGACTGGTCCTCGTGGATGCGCGTGGCGACCTTCGTGAGGATCGGCGTGGCCGCGTGGTTCTCGAGCGCGCCGAGCGCGCGGATGAAGTGGATGCGCATCCGGTTGTCGACGCCGCGGTTGCCCTGCACGCGGTCGAGCGCCTCGGAGAGCGCCGCGATCGCCTCGGTCTCCTGCGCGTCGCTCAGGGTCATGCGCTCGATGGCCTGCGCCGCGGTGATCGCGTGGTTCTCGGTGACCTCGGTGCGCCACTCGAGCGCCGCGAGGAACGCGGGCATCGCGCGCGGGTCCTGCATCTCGAGCAGGAGGTTCAGGATGCGCTGCCCGTTCGCGGTGTCGGACGAGTTGTTGACGTACGCGTTCGAGAGCGCCTGCACCGAGGCGTTGGCGACGCCCATCGGGCCGAGCGGGGTGCGCCCCTCGTCGTTCTCGGGGAGGTTCTCGACGCTGCGATCGCCGTCCGCGGACGCGAGCGCCGACGTGTACAGGCGGTTGAGGTTGGCGACCGCGTTCTCCCGGCGCACGGGATCGGCGAGCTCCTCGGCCTGCCCCGCGGCGTCGTCGGGCTTCGCACGACAGCCGATCATGACGCCGAGCGCGAGTCCGAACGCGGCGAGCAGCGTGGCGACGTTTTGCCTCTTCATGTTCCGATTCCCCCGAAAACGCCCGTAGGAGCGCGCGCGGACGATATCGGCGCGCTGTTCGCGCTGTCAATCACGGCCGGCCACGGCTGGCGGGCTCGACGGGGCGTTCGGGTCGAGCTCCCAGCGCAGGTCCACCGTGCCCTCCGCGCCCGTGAAGCGCAAGACGATCTCCGGGGCCTCGTGTGCGATGACGGGGGTCCCGTCCTCGTGCTGGGTCGGGAACGCGATCCGGAACGTGTGCCGCTGCGCGGTCACGGACGGGAAGTACACGCGCTCGGCGGCGCCGGGGCGGCGCAGCCGCGTCACCTCGACGGGCCGCGTCTGCCGCCCGTCGGGATCGACGAGCAGCACGCGCCACGCGCTCCCCGCGTCGGTGAGGTCGCTCTCGCGGAAGCGGTCGCCGACCATCGTGACGAAGAAGCGGTGCCGCTCCTGCGCGTCGGCGAGCGTCGAGCGCAGGAGGCGCGTCCGATCGTCGGTCGCCAGCGAGTAGTCCGCCGCGTAGCGCACGACGTACGCCCAGCGGAACTCCCACGACTCGAAGGTCGCCGTGACGTGCAAGATGTCTTGCAGGCGATCGAACGCGAACTCGTCGGAGCTGCGCGTCCAGTCGCCGTAGAGCTGCGAGTAGTCGTCGGGCGTGTACGAGCGCGCGGTCGGCCGCATCGGCAGCCGCCGCGCGCCGCACCCCGCGAGCGCGACCAGGAGCCCGGCCGCGATCAGCGGGCTACGCCGGAGGAGCGTCTTCACCGAGGAAGTCCTCCCGGCCGTAGATCGCCTCGAAGCGCAGCCCCGCCGCGCGGATGGCCTCCGCCCCGCCCTCGCGGCGATCGACGAGCGCGACGACCGCCGCGACCTCGTAGCCCGCCTCGCGCAGGCACGCGACCGCGTCGAGGGTCGAGCCGCCCGAGGTGACCACGTCCTCGACCACCGCGACGCGCGCGCCCGGGCGGAGGTGCGTGTCGCCCTCGATCCGCCGCGCGCTGCCGTGGTCCTTGGCGGCCTTGCGCACGTACACCGCGTCGAGCGGCGCGCCGCGCTGGTGCGAGACCAGCGCGACGGCGGACGCGAGCGGGCAGCCGCCGAGCGCGACGCCCGCGACGGCGACCGCCGGCGGCTCGAGCCGCGCGAGCCGCGCGAAGAGCGCGGCGCCGACGAGGGCGTGCCCCTCGGCGAGCAAGACGGTTTGCTTGCAATCGACGAAGAAGTCGGACTCCTTGCCGGAGGCGAGCACGACGCGCTTCTTCGCGAAGCTCCGCTCGCGCAGGAGCTCGAGGAGGCGATCCCCGCTCATGTCGCGGGCTCGAAGGGCGCGCGGTCCTTGCGGCGCGCCTTCTGGCGCTGGACGGTCGGGATCGTCGGGGGCGGCGGCTTGCGCGCCGCGCGGCGACGGCGCCGCCGGAGCTTGGGCGCAGGCGCGGGCGTCGCCGCGGCGGGCGGCGCAGGCGCGGGCGTCGGCGCGGCCTCGAACGCGTCGTCCTCGGGGAGCTCGGGGGGCGCCGCCGCGTCGGGCGCGCGGCGCCGGCGGCGCATCGCGGAGGGCACCGCGGGCTCGCCGGTCATCGTGACGCGGCCGCGCACGCGCGCCCCCTCCACGATGTTCACGCGCGGCGCCGCAAGGTCGCCGACCACCGCCGCGCTCGGCTCGACGCGCACGGCGACCTTGGCGGACGCGTCGCCCGTGAGGACCCCGCGGACCACGAGGCCCGACGCGCGCACGTCCCCGCGCACCGCGCCGCCCTCCTCGATCACGAGATCTCCCTCGAGCTCGATCGGCCCCTCGACGGTGCCCGCGACGACGAGGTCGCCCTTGCCCTCGATCGACCCGACGAGCGTGAGCCCGGCCGGCAACAGCGAGCTGCGGACGCTCATCGGGGCTCCAGCTCGAAGTCCATGTCGATGCCGCCCATCAGCACGCCGCCGTCGTCGACCGCGATGCGCCGCGCGCGCACGTCGCCGACGAGCCGGCCGCCCGCGCGGATGGTCACGCCCCCGCTCGCGCTCACGGGCCCGCGGACCTCGCCCTCGATCTCGAGCGCCTCCACGCGCATCGGCGCGATCACCGAGCCCTCCGGGCCCACCGCGATGGTGCCGTCCACGTCGATCTCGCCCTCGAAGATGCCGTCGATCCGAAGATCGGACTTGCCGTCGAGCTTGCCGTGGACCACGAGATCCGGGCCGATGGTGCCGTCCAACCTCCGAGCGGTCACGTGCGAGGCTCCTTCCGGGGCCGAGACTAGGAGGCGCCAGGTAACCGGTCAATCACCGGCGCGTACGAAGGCGAGGACGCGGTGCCGCTGACGCTCGACGACCTGCTCTCCACCTTCCACGGCGCCGAGAAGCCCGCGTCGCGCTGGCGCGTGGGCACCGAGGCCGAGAAGTTCGGCGTGCGCGTC
>JAYRVK010000846.1:0-1934 GCA_041918555.1 Sandaracinaceae bacterium | reverse complement strand
GAGCTTGTAGAGCGCGCCCTTCTCCGCGGCGGGCACGACGCCCTCCCAGATGCCGCTCGACGCGCGGGGCGAGAGCGGGTGCGCGCTCGGATCCCAGCCGTTGAAGTCGCCGATCACGCTGACGCGCTCGGCGTCGGGGGCCCACACGCGGAAGCTCCCGCCGTCCTTCGTGGGGCGCGCCCCGAGGCACTCCCACAGGCGCTGGTGCGTGCCCTCGTTGAAGAGGTAGATGTCCTGATCGGAGAGGCGGAATCCGGGCATCGCGGCCTGTGTAGCAGACCGCCCGGGGCTTGCCTCGCCCATTCGTCGCTGCATGCTCGGGCCGTGGCGCGGGGTGAACGAGCGGAGGGGCCGCGCAGCGGTACGGATGCGTACGGGCTGTGGGCCGTGCTCGCAGTGATCGTCCTCTTCGCGGCGTTCCTCGTCGCGCTCGCGCTGCGCGGATGCGAGGACGATCCGCTCGCCGTCGCCCCCGGGACGCCAGCGCCGGTGACCGCCGCGCAGGTGAGCTTCGTCCGCCTGACCGACCGGGACGCGCTCCTGACGGTCGACCCGCGGGGGGCCGCGGATCTGCGCGTCCGTGGCTACGAACGGCTCGAGGGCGACGCGCCCGCGGCGGAGCTCCCGTTCCGGCAGCCGACCGCCGCGCTCGAAGACCTCTGCGGCATCGCGCAGGTCGCACCGGATCCGACGTCGAGCATCGAGCGCGGCGCGATCGGAGCGCTCGAGCTCGTGCCCGGCCCCACCGATGCCGCGCTCACGTTCGGCGTGTGCGGCGCGCACGAGCTCGCGGTGCACGGCGTCGGCCGCGCGTCGGTCGCGTTCTGGGCGATGCCCGGGATCACGCCCGCCGACGTCGCCGCGAGCGAGCTCCCGGCGGAGGTCGCGCTCGGCTTCGCGGAGGCCGAGCGCCTGCTCGAGGCCGAGGGCTGGCGCGCGACGGACCGCGCGCTCCGCGCCGAGCTCGCGGCCGGGACCGCCTCGTGGTCACCGCCGCGCCCCGCCCGCGGGTGCGCCGCGTGGGTGATCGTCGCGCTCGGCTTCGACACGGCGCGCTCGCAGCACGCGGGGCTCGACGTGCACCAGGACCTGCGCCCCGGCCGTCAGCTCCTGGGCGCGGTGTCGTGCGCGGACGGCGGCGAGGTGATCGTCGGCGACACGGCGGGCGACGGAGGCACGCTCTACGCGCTGCCCTTCGCGCGCGGTGGCGGCCCGCGCGTGCCGGCCGCGGCGGGCGGGCGCATGACCAGCATCGGCGCGGTGCGCCTGACGAGCGCCGAGGACCTCGTGCTCCCCGCCGAGGAGTGAGCGCCGACGATCTCGCGCGGAGGTCGCGCAGAGAACGGCGCGCGGAGGTCGCGGCGTCGCGAGATCAGCTGCGCGCGCGAGCTCGAGCGGGGCCGCGTCCGGGCGTTTCGCCGAAAGGCAGAGAAGAGCAGAAGTCGGGAAGAGTGCGTCCGCTGCGCGGCCGCGGGGATCGATCGATCGGCCCCCTTCTACCCTTCTCGACTTCTGATCTTTCGGCGCACCTCGCTTCATGGCGCGCGCGAGCGGGGTCGAGTCCGGGCGTTTCGCCGAAAGGCAGGGAAGAGGAGAAGCCGGGAAGAGTGCGTCCGCTGCGCGGCCGCGGGGATCGATCGATCGGCTCCTTCTACCCTTCTCGACTTCTGCTCTTTCGGCGCAGCTCGCTTCATGCGGGCGCGAGCGCGACCGCGAGCGTGTTCGAGTCCGGACGTTTCGCCGAAAGGCAGAGAAGAGCACAAGGCGGCAAGAGTGCGACCGCTCCGCGGCCGCGGGAGGATTTCGAAAGTCGTCTCCTCGCCTCCTCGTCTCCCACTCTCCCGGCGGAGCTCGCTCGATGATGCGTTCGAGCGGGTCGAGTCCGGGAGTGCGTCCGCTGCGCGGCCGCGGGGATCGATCGATCGGCTCCTTCT
>JAYRVK010000845.1:0-8444 GCA_041918555.1 Sandaracinaceae bacterium | reverse complement strand
GCCGCCGCCCGCGCCATCAGGACGAGGCCGCCGAGCTCCGCGCGCACCGCGCACTCCTCGAGCGCCGCGCGCGCGCCCGCGCGATCGCCGCGCTGCGCACAGACCCCGGCCAGGAGCGCCTGACCCCACACCCGCGCGTAGGGGAGCCGGCGCGACAGGAGCTGCTTCGCGCGGCGGTGCGCCTCGCGCATCCCGCGCGGCTCGCCGGCGTCCGCGAGGGCGAGCCACAGGCGCCCGAGCAGCCAGCGGAGCTCGCTCCCCCACGTGAGCACGAACGCGAACTGCGTCCGCAGGTACGGCTCGAGCGTGCGGATCGCCGCGCGCAGCTCGGCCGCGGGCGCGTCCCGGAAGAGCGCCTCCTCCGCCTCGGCGCGCGCGAGGTACCAGAGGTTCGACCCCGAGCGCGCGATCGAGGAGCCCGCGTCGACGCGGCCGAGGTCGCGGCGCGACGCCTCGAGGCCGTCCTGCAAGAGGATCGGGAGCTGGAAGGCGAGCGTGCTCAGCGTCCAGAGGTAGCGGTTGCCGCGCCACTCCGCGTCGCGCCGCGCCTGCTCGAGCTCGCGGCGGAGCGCGTTGAGATCGCCGACGTAGCGCAGGCTCCCCATCGTGAAGACCACGAGCTGGCTGATGTTGGCGACGTAGCTCTGGGACTGCGTGCTCCAGATCGCCTGCCCCTCGCGGAAGGCGCTCAGCGCGAGGTCGAAGTGCCCGACGAAGTAGTGGCGGAGCCCGTCGCCCACGGCGACCCACGCGCGGTGATCGGGGAGCTGGCTCTCGGCGAAGACCTGCGTCGCGAGGTCGTGGACGCGCTCGGCGTAGTCGATGCGCCGCTCGCTGAACGTGAGGGCGACGCCGGCTTCGCGGGCCAGGCAGAGCCCGATCGTCTCGAGCTCTCCGCTCTCGAGGGCGAGCGCGAAGATGCGCGCGTGCAGCTCGTTCGCGAGCAACGGATCGAGGATCGGCAGGTGGACGAACGCCGCGAGGTAGAGCTGCTGCGTCGCCGACGCTGCGGCGGCGTTCCCTCGGAAGGGCTCGAGCGTCGCCGGCAGGCCGCGCCATCGGATCTGCAGGCGCCGGCGGAGCAGGGAGAGCAGCGCCCCGAGGCGGCTGCGCGGGAGGCTCACGCCGACGCCGCGACACAGCCGGCGCAGGAGCTCGAGGGCCTGCTCGGTGTGGCCGCTCATCGAGAGCTGCTCGAGCGCGCGCGTGCGGAGCATCAGCGCCTCGTCGGGGTCTCTCGCGGCGTCGGCCGCGGCGAGGAAGCCCTGCGCGGCCTCCAGCGCGCCGCGTCCCGCGTTGGCGAGCGCGTTCGAGAGCGCGAGCCGCAGGGCGAGCCGCTCCTCGGGGCCATGCCGCCCGAGCGAGAGCGCCATGCGATAGAGCTCGCTCGCGCGATCGAAGGCCAGCGCGCGCTCGGCCCGCAGCGCCGCGAGCTCGGCGGCGGCCGCGGCCTCCGCCTGCTGACCGGCCTCGACGAGGTGGCGCACGACGTCGCGGTCCACCTCGCCGCCCTCCTCCGGGTCGGAGAGCGCCGAGGCGAGGGCGGCGTGGCGGCGAGCGAGCTGATCCGGGTCGAGCGCGTCGACGACCGCCTCGCGCACCCGATCGTGATACGGCGAGAGGCGCGCGTCGTCGTCGGGCCCACCGCGCAGGAGCTGCTCGACCTCGAGCATGTCCGCGACGGCGCGCGCGCTCGCGAGATCGATGTCGAGCGCCGCGGCCGCGGCCGCGAGATCGAGGGGGCCGCCGGAGACACAGACGACCTCGAGCAGCTTCTTCGCCTGCGGATCGAGCCGCTCGACGCGGCCGCGGATCATGTCGTCGAGCGAGGGGACGGGCCCTCCGGAGCGGCCTATCTCTCGCAAGAGTTGTTGCAGGAAGAACGGGTGCCCGCCGCTCTCGCGGACCACGCCGTCGAGGTCTGCCGGGATCGGGCGGTGCTGCGCCGCGAGGAGCTCGCGCGCGAGGGTGTGCGTGTCGCTCGCGCCGAGCGCGGACACCTGGATCCGATGGGCGGGGACGGCGCTCCGCTCGCCCGCCTCGGGCCGCTCCGTGACCACGAGGAGCAGCGGCGGCGCGTCCACCGACGTGAGGAGATCCTCGAGCAGGAGGCGGCTGTCGCGATCCGCCCAGTGGAAGTCGTCGATCCACACGACCACCGGTCCCTCGCGGCCGAAGTTGCGCAGGAGCTGGCGCAGCGCCTCGAACGCCTGCCGCCGCAGGCGCTCGGGGGTCGCGGTCGTCTCGTCCGCGCCCGTCACCAGACCCGCGACCGCGGGGACGCGTCGCAGCCCCGGGAACACACGCGCGAGCGCGTGGATGTCCTCGGGCAGGAGCCACGCCGCCTGCGCGGCGCCGAGCGTGCTCTCGATCCGCCGGAGCTCGCGCGCGATCGCGTCGACCACTCCGTCCCACGCCTTGTAGGGCACGAGCTCGTGCGCGTAGCAGCGGCCCTCGAGCACGACGACGTCGGGCTCGTCGTCGAGGAGCTCGTCGACGAAGCGGACCGCGAGCGCGGTCTTGCCGAGCCCCGACTCGCCGACGAGCCGCACCATCACCGGCTTGCCGCGCCGGCTGTCCTCGAACGCCTCGCGGAGCGCCGCGAGCTCACGCGCGCGGCCGACGAACGGCGTGTCGGGGCCGGGCAGCCGGAGGTTCCCGGAGCGCGGCTCGCTCGCCCCCGCGACCGCGCGCAGCGCCGCGCCGCCGGCCCGCGCGGCGGGATCGCGCGCGAGGAGCGCGACGCACGCGGCCTCGAGATCGGGGGGCAGATCGAAGGTGAACGTCGAGGGGGGGGGCGGGTCGAGGTTCACCTTCTGCGCGAGGACCTCGAGCGGCGGGCCCTCGAACGGGAGCCGGCCGGTCAGCGCCTCGTAGAGGATGACGCCGACCGCGTACCAGTCGGCGGCGGGCCCCGCCTCGGCCTTGTTCGCGACCTCGGGCGCCATGTACTCGACGGTGCCGGCGACGCCGCGACCCGACGCGGTGGTGCGCCGATCCGCGACGCGCGTGAGCCCGAAGTCGAGGACGACCACGCGGCCCGTCTCGGCCTCGACGAGCACGTTCGACGGCTTCACGTCGCGGTGCACGAGCCCGCGCGCGTGGAGCGCCTCGAGGCCTCGGGCGAGCTGCCCGAGCGCGGCGCGCAGGCGCCGCTCGTCGAACGCGGGCGCGCGCGCGACGGGGGCGTCCGGCGCGTCGAGCGGGGGCGGCGGGGCGCTCCGCGGCCGGCGCGCGCTCGACGCGCTCCAGCGCACCCAGCGCAGGAGGTCCATGCCGCGCACGAGCTCCATCGAGAAGAACCACGCCTCCTCGTCGCCGAAGAGCTCGCCGAGCCGCACGAGGTTCTCGTGGCGCACGCCCGCGAGCGCGCGGAACTCGGTCTTCAGGTGGTAGAGCGCCTGCGGGCTCGCGTGCCGGACGGACTTGAGCGCGACGTCCGCGGCGAGCTCGCGATCGTACGCGCGGTGCACCGCGCCCATCCCGCCCGCGCCGAGCAGCTCGCGGATCTCGAAGCGATCGCGGAGGAGCGCGCCCCGGGCGAGGCTCATCGAGCCGATGCTACCCCACGGCCGCCGCGGCCGGCGTCCCAGCGCACGGTGATCGCGCCCGCGCCGCGCGTGACGACCCACGCCGCCCGCGCGCGGTGCCCGCGGTCCGGCTCGAGCGAGGGATACACGGGGTGGCGCGCCGCGCTCGCCTGCATCGCGCCCCAGCCGTCGAGCCAGCCGAGCGCCTGGTGCGCGGGGCCCTCGATCGGCGCCGCCCCCTCGAGCACCGCGTGCGCGGGCGGCGCGGTCCCGATCTTCTCGGCGTGCAAGAGGCTGCTCGTCGGGAGGTAGCCGAGGTTCTCGAGCACGAGCTCGACGCGCGAGAGGTCGCCTTCGAGCGGCGTCAGTGTCAACTTCGATTGCACATTCGGGAGCGCCCGCCGCAGACGATCCGCGACCACGAAGCCCCTCTCGCACTCGGCGGCGAGGAGGCGCTCGGGCGGGTTGCGCACCGTCGTCATGTACTCGATGCCACCGAGCTCCACCTCGCCGAGCTGCGGGTGCGCGAACGCGCGCCACGGGATCAGCGCGCCCGGCTCCTTCGAGAACGCGTCGATCATCGCCCCGATCGCGTCCTCGTCGGGCTCGACGAACATCTTGGCGGGCTTCTCGACGGTGACGCCGGCGAACGCGAACGGATCCCAGAGCTCGAGGGTGTAGCCGACGATCCCGAAGGTCGTCGCGAGGGTGTCGGCCCACACGCCGACGATCGGCTTGTCGGGGTCGTAGGTGAAGTCGGGGACGACGTCGAAGGTGCGGTACCCGGTGCCCGCGACCGCGCTCTTCGCGAGCGCGCGCATCATGAAGAGATCGCGCTCGCCGAGCGGCGAGGGCTTGCGATACGGCGGCGTGAGGATGCAGCCCGTGTACGTGTGGTTCGTCAGCACCGCGGCGATGCGCGGCCGCGCGCGCAGCGCCTCGGTGGCCGCGCGGGCCTCGGGCTCGGAGAGCGGGTAGTCGCCGCTGTCCATCCCGAACATCTCGAAGGGCGCCCACGACGCGGGGAAGTTCCGGTTGAGATCCTGCCCGTGCTCGCGGCTGGCCTCGAGCCAGCGCGTCCCGTCCCACGCGCGGAACGTCCCCTCGTCGCAGACGAACCACGCCTCGCGCGGATCGTCGTCGACGGTGCGCCGCCGCAGCCTCGCGGGGCTCGCCGGGTCGGCGAAGATCCACGGCCCCGCGGGGTGGCGCCAGCGCATCCAGCGCACCTGCCCGTCGCCGTCGAGGTCTTCGGGGCAGAGCCCCGCGCGCGGCCGCCCGTCGCGCGGCGGGCGCAGCGTGCTCCGCAGGAACGGCGCCCCCGCGCGCATCGCGACGAACCCGTCCGGGCTCATGCACGGGAGCACGTACGCGGTGTGCGCGGCGAACCACGCGCGCGCGCCCTCGTCGCCGTCGCGCAGCGCCGCGACCCACCTCGTCGCGGCGTAGAGCGCGGCCATCACCCCGGTCCACTCGGCCGCGTGCGTCCCTCCGTCGAGCCAGAACCCGGGCCGCTCGTCGGGCGCGCCGTCGCGCGCGCCGATCGTGAGGAGCGGAATCCCGCGCCCCCCGCGGCTCTCGCCGATGGTGTCGAGCCGCACCCACGTTGGCGCCTGCGCGACGAGGGCGTCGAGGTGCGCGAGGACGTCGGGCCAGTCGAGGTAGCGCGCGCCCGCGTAGTCGGTCGGCTCGGTCATGGAGGCCCGGAGGATACCCGCGTCGAGAACACCTCGCAGGCAAACGACGACCGGCGCCGAGCTCGGCGACCGCGGTCGCCGCGCGACCCGGCGCGCCCGCGCTCGGCGTCCCGCACGTCGTCGACGGCGTCGAGCTGCTCCGGCGGGCCGACGCGGCGACGCGCGCGTCGCTCGCGGTGAGCGCCTCGACCGAGGGTGACGTGCCATCCGGGAGCTACCTCGACGCGCGCAAATGGCGTGACCGCGGAGGGCCGGCCACCGTCACGAGGATCCGCTGCCGGCTCGACGGCTGACGATCACCGCTCCCACGTCATCTCGAACGTCGCGCCCATCGGGCTCGACGCGGTCATCTCGCAGACGGCGCCCTTCCCGCCCGTCAGCTCGACCATCGCCTCGAACATCCCGACGTTCGCGAGCTGGTTGATCGGGCTCACGAGGTACGGCGGGTGCGTGAGCTCGAAGCGCGCCTCGTGATCGCCGAGGTGCGGCCGGATGTGCGTGCCGCGCTGGAACATCCGGTCGAGCTGCGCCGAGACACGAAAGAGCGCGTTCGGGCTCGTGACCGCGAGGACGCGCCGGTAGATCGGGCTGTCGCGCATCCGCAGAGTGCGGCGGCGCGCCCACTCGATCACGTCGCGCGGCGTCGGGTGGTGGAGGTCGATGATCGCGTGGAAGATCGCGTTCACCTTCGCCGCAGGCACCCACACCGTCGCGGGCGGAGGGCTCGCGTAGAGCTCGCGCAGCTCGGGGTCGAGGTCCGACACGTCGGCGTCCTCGTAGCCCTCGAGCGAGGAGCGCAGGAGCGTCGCCTTGGACACGCACTCGGGGTACGAGCCGAGGCCGTCCGGGAGCGAGGCGAGGTACGCGTCGAGCCGCGGGTAGCGCACGGCGTCAGCTCGCCAGCTTGGTCGCGAGGTACCGAGCCATGGTGAGGATCGGCGCCATGGTGTGGCTCGAGGCGCTGCTCGGGAAGATGGACGCGTCCATCGCGTAGACGCCGCGCGTGCCCCACACGAGGCCGTCGGGATCGACGCCGCCGTCCGCCGCTCGGCTGGACATGCGCACGGTACCTTGCTGGTGCGCAGAGAGGCTCGGGGCGCTCGCGGGGCGCAGCGGCATCGCGTCGAGGCGCGCGAGGTCGCGCTCGCTCCCGACGCGCACCGGGGGGACGCACGGCACCATCACCTCGCGGGCGCCCGCCGCGAGGTAGATCCGCGCGGCGGCGCGCGCGGCCGCGCGCAGGCGGTCCTTGTGCTCCTCGCGGTGCGTGTACGCGATCACCGGCCGACCGTGCTCGCCGTGGGTGACCACCCCCGAGGGCTCGTCCGGCGCCAGCAGCAGCGAGGCGGCGATGGAGTCGTAGCGGGCCATCATCGCCTCGCTCTCGCGGCCGACGAACGGCATGAGCGTCGAGACGATCCCGGGGGTGCCCATGATCGCCTCGATGCGGAAGCCCCAGAGGCCGTGGTCGGGGTGGTCGTGGACCTCGAACTCGGTGACCGCGTATGCCTGCGGGATGCCGCGGTAGGCGTGGATGGGCTCGTCGAACAGCGCGACGATCGGGAGCTGCGGCTGGAGGATGAGGTTCCGACCGACGTGCTCGCCGCCGATGCCCGATCGCAAGAGTAATTGCGCCGTCGCGACCGCGTTGCACGCGACGATCACGGTCGGCGCGCGCACGCGGAGCTCGCCGACCTCGTGGTAGCCGCGCGCGTCGAGGGTGCGCACGACCACCGTCTTGACCTCGTCGCGCGCGCCCTCGATCGACACCGCGCGGGCCCGTGTCAGGAAGGTCGCGCCCGCCTCGATGGCGGCCGGGATCGCGACGAAGCGCGGGTTCCTCTTCGCGTTCACGGGGCAGCCGATGAGGCAGGTGCCCATGCCCTGGCAGCCCACGCGGTTGTGGAGCATCGCCTCGCCCGCCCACCCCAGGCGCTCCGTCCCGCGCCGCAGGAGCTGGTTGGCGAGGTTCAGCTGCGCGTCGCTCACGCGGCTCGCCGAGAGATCGGCGAGGGCCTGCGCGGCGAACGGCGCGAGCGTGGCGTCGGTGAGGTCGCGGAGGTCGAACGCGCGGCGCCAGTGCGCGAGGACGCCCTCGTGGATCGGCACCACGTCGCTCGCGTTGATGACCCCGCCGCCCCCGAGGACGCGCGCGCTGAGCACGCTGATCGCCAAGTCCTCGGTCGAGCGGGCACCGCGATCCATGTAGAGCTGGTCGTACATCTCGCCATCGCGCTGGGTGAGCTCGAGGCCCGTGCGGTCCGCGCCCTCCTCCAGCACGAGGACCTCGCGGCCGGCCTCGGCGAGCACGCGCGCGGCCGTCGCGCCGCCGCATCCGGAGCCGATGATCAAGACGTCGGCGGTGCGATCCGTCGGACGGGCGGCGCCGGCGAGGCTCTCGATCCCGTGCGTCACGACTCGCGCAGCCCCGTGGCCGGGCCGGGGTAGCGGATGCGCGGCCACGACGCCGGTGTATCATAGCAAACGATGTTGACGAACTTCCGGAACGCCGTCGCGACCTGCCGGCGGACGAGATCGTCGCTCTCCATCCAGCCGCGGAAGTGCCGCTCGCGTGCGCCCTGGCGGAGCTGCGAGAAGCTCGCCCAGCGCCGGTCGTAGAGCACGGGCCCCAGCTCGATCCACACGAGCGCGCCCTTGAGGTCCTCGACGATGTTCGGCGGCTCGTCGGCGAGGAACGCGTCGAAGGCGTCCGCGATGTCCGCGCGCTCGCGCTGCGCGAGCGGCCCGGCGATGGTGGTGACCAGGTTGCGCAGGGTGCGGTGCTCGCGATCCGAGAGCACGCGCAGCGGGCCAGCGTTCGGCGCGATGCCGAAGAGCGACGCGTACGAGAGCGCGCCGCCCCCTGCGATCGCCGCCCCCGCGCCGAGCCCCCACTTGAGGAAGCGGCGGCGGCGGATCACCGCGAAGCCTTCGGTCGCCATCGCGGGCGATGCTATCAGGCTGCGGGCTACGCTGCGCGGCTCGTGCCGTGCTGGAGCAGCGCGGCCTCGATCCGATCGACGCGGGCGCGCCCGTCGGCCGCGTCGGTCTCGGCGAGCAGGCCGGCGGCCGCCGCGATGCGGAGATGGGTGCGCACGTGCCGGACCGCGAGCCGCGCGGCGCGCACGCGCGCCCGCCCGCCGACCGAGGCGAGGTCGCCCGGCGCGAGGCTGCGCGCGAGGTCCGCGGTCGCGCGCTCGAGCGGCGCGGCGAGCTC
>JAYRVK010000844.1:0-4578 GCA_041918555.1 Sandaracinaceae bacterium | reverse complement strand
GTCACGACCTCGAGCAACGACCCCGCGCAGCGCGACGAGAAGTTCGCGCGCCAGGAGGGCACCGAGCCGAACTACCCGATGGTCGTGCTCGTGAACGGCGGCTCCGCGTCGGCCTCGGAGATCGTGGCCGGGGCGCTCAAGAACCACGACCGCGCGCTCATCGTGGGCCAGCGCACCTTCGGCAAGGGCTCCGTGCAGGTCCTCTACGACTACGAGGACGGCTCCGCGCTCAAGCTCACGATCGCGCAGTACCTCACCCCCGGCGACGTCTCGATCCAGGGCGTGGGCATCACGCCCGACATCGGCATCGAGCCGATGACCGTCGATCGCGAGGACATGGATCTCGCGGTCGACCAGGAGTACATCCGCGAGTCCGACCTCGCCTCGCACCTCACGAACGCCAACGCGCGCGAGACCGAGACGCCGGCGACGGTGCTGAGCTACTTCCTCCCCCTCGAGGCGCGCGAGGCGCTCCGGCAGAGCAGCCCGGACGAGCAGGAGGAGAACGCACAAGAGCAAGAGTTCTTGCTCCACTTCTCCCAGCTCCTGCTCGCGAACGCGGTGACCTCCGGCCACGCGAGCCGCCGCCAGATGCTGGCGGACGCGCAGCCGGTCCTGGACCGGGTGCGGCGCGAGCAGATGGAGCACGTGACCCGCGAGCTCGGCGGCCTCCAGGTCGACTGGTCCGAGGGCGCGGACCAGGGCGCCAGCCCCGTGGAGGTCGAGGTCGCGACGAGCACCGCCGACGCCGTGGGCACCGCCGGCGAGCCCTTCGCGCTGCGCGTGCGCGTCACGAACCGCGGCTCCGCGCCGCTCTACCAGCTCCGCGCGCAGACCCGCAGCGACTACGCGCTCTTCGAGGGGCGCGAGCTGGTGTTCGGTCGGCTCGATCCGGGCCAGACCCGCGAGTGGTCGACCACGCTCGGGCGCTGCGAGACGGAGAACGAGCGCCGCACGTGCATCCTCCCGCGCAACCTGCCGGACCGCGCGGACTCGCTCCGCGTGGAGTTCGAGGAGCTGCACGGGCACGTGCCGGAGCCCGCCTCGATCCAGGTCCAGGTGCGCTCGCTCCCGCGGCCGCGCTTCAGCTACCAGCTCCAGGTCGCGGACAACCTCCAGGGCAACGGGGACGGACGGCTGCAGCGCGGCGAGCGCGCGACCATCTTCATGCACCTCCGCAACACGGGCGCGGGCCGGACCTACGAGACCCAGGCCAACATGCAGAACATGAGCGGCCGCGGCATCGTGCTCCAGGCGGGCCGCTTCCGGATCGACGACATCCTGCCCGGCGAGGAGCGCACGGTCGCGTTCACCTTCGAGGTCCTGCCGGACTTCGACCGCGAGCTCGCCAAGCTCGAGATCTCGATCATCGATCCCGATCTGCGCGAGGCGACGACGGAGCGGCTCGAGATCCCGATCGCACCGGACGGCGCGGCGCCCGCGCCGCGGCGCGGGCGCGCGGTGCTGAGCGACGGCGCCGCGATCCGCGCCGAGCCGAGCGCCCGCGGCGCGCAGGTCGCGCACGTCGAGGGCGGCCCGATGACCGTGACGACCGAGGCGGAGCTCGACGGCTTCGTCCGCGTGCTCCTCTCCGAGGGTCACCCCGGCTGGGTCGCGGCCTCGGATCTCGGCAGCGCGCGCCCGGGCCGCGGCGCGCGCATCGTCCCGGACCTGACGCGCCGGCCGCCCGAGCTCGTGGTGGAGACCCCGAGCCTCGTCACGCGCGACGGGGCGCTGCGGATCCGCGCGACGGCGCGCGACGAGAGCCAGGTGCGCGACGTGTACATGTACGTCGGCGCGCGCAAGGCGTTCTACGCCTCGAACCGCGACGGCGCGAACCCGCGCGAGGCCTCGATCGACACGACGATCCAGCTCCGGCCGGGCATCAACTACATCGTCGTCGTCGCGCGCGAGAGCGATCAGTCCCTGTCGAGGCAGGCCTTCGTGGTCCGCCGTGACGGGCCCAACGGGGAGATCCTCGAGACGCCCACCCACGGCGAGGAGTGGTTCCAGATGGGCGTCGAGGACGAGTAGCGGGGCGACCCGTCGCTCACCGGCACTCGGCGCCGCTCACGGCCCGACGCTCAGGAGCCGCCGGTAGAACCGCCGCCAGTCCTTGGTCACCTGCGCGCTCCCCGCGCGGAGGTGGTAGTCGGTGATGCGCGTCACGGTGAACCGCGTCGCGGCCGCGCGCAGGGCGAGCGGGAGCGCCGCCGCCTCGACGGGCGCGAGCGGGCGCACGGACTCGTAGCCGGCGCGCATCGCGTCCACGAGCGCGGGCTCGAGCTCGTCGCCGAAGCACCACGCGAGGATCGTCACCGCGAGGTCGTAGACGAAGGCCTCGTCGGCCGCGCTCTCCCAGTCGAGGACGACGGCCACCTCGTCCCCGATCCAGCGCACGTTGTCGCGGAACAGATCGCCGTGGACCACGCCGCCCGGGAGATCGGGCGGCCACTCGGCGTCGAGCCGATCGAGCGTGGAGCGCAGGACCGCGACCGCCTCGCGGAGCTCGGGCCGCTCGAGGGCCGCGACGCCCTCGAGCCGGCGCCGCACGTCCGCGCGCGTGAACCGACCGCACCTCGCGAGGTCCAGGCCCCGCACCGCGAGGTGGCAGCGCGCGACGAGCGCACCGATGGCGCGAGCCCGCGCCGGCGTGACCGCGCGCTGGCAGAGCTCGTGCCCCCCCGCGAGCTCGAACACCGCGGTCGGCTTCCCGGCGACGCGGAGCACGCCCGGGTCGGGCCCGGCTATCCGGACCGGCACCGGGAGCCCGGCCGCGCGCAGGCGATCGAGCTGCGCCCACTCGAACGCCACGCCGTCCGCCTCCTGCTCCTCGTAGATCCGCACGAACACCCGGCGCGCGGTCGTGTCGACGAGGAAGTTGGAATTCACGCTGCCGGCGGGCACCCCCTCGAGCGGGAGCGGGGTGTAGATCGCCACGGCGCAGGTTTACACGGCTCGGACGGGAGTGTTACCAAGGGCGCGCTCAAGGGTGCTCCTCTACCTCCTGCTCGCCCTCGCGTGCGTCGCTGCCAACGCGTTCTTCGTCGCCGCCGAGTTCGCGCTGGCGAAGGTCCGTCCGAGCTCCCTCGAGGCGCTCGCGCGGAGCGGCGATCCCGACGCGCGCCGCGCCTTCGAGATCACCAAGCACCTGGACGCCTACCTCTCGGCCACGCAGCTCGGGATCACGCTCGCCTCGCTCGGACTGGGGTGGCTCGGCGAGCCCGCGCTCGCGTCGCTGATCGTCGCCGGGCTCGATCTCGTCGGGGTGGTGATCCCCGAGGCGTGGCTCCACGGGATCGCGTCGACCATCGCGTTCGCGATCATCTCGATCCTCCACATCGTGGTCGGCGAGCTCGTGCCCAAGAGCCTCGCGATCATGCGGCCCGAGGACGTGAGCCGCTGGTCGTCACGGCCGCTGAAGTCGTTCTTCTACGTCTCGTACCCCGCGCTCTGGGTGCTGAACGGCGCGTCGAACCTGGTCCTGCGCGCGCTGAAGCTGCCGGCGCCGCAGCACGCGGAGGGCAAGCTCTCCAAGGAGGAGCTGCAGCTCCTCATCAAGGCCTCGTTCTCGGAGCGCGGCGACGAGGCGACCAAGCGCGATCTCCTCGAGCGCGTGCTCCGCGCGACCGACCGTCCCGTGCGCGCGGTGATGGTCCCGCGCGTCGACATGATCTCGCTGTCGCTCGACGCCGAGATCGAGTCGTGCATGGGCATGGTCCGCACCTACGGCTTCAGCCGGTACCCGCTGGCCGTGGACGGCGATCCCGACGAGGTCGTCGGCTACCTCTACGTGAAGGACCTCCTGATGGCCGCGCGCGGCTCGCGCGGGACGATCCGCGCCCTCAAGCGCGACATCCTGTTCGTGCCCGAGTCGCGCTCCGTCGGCGAGCTCCTCAACGAGTTCCAGGCCACGAAGATCCCGATCGCGCTCGTGGTCGACGAGTACGGCGGGACGAGCGGGCTCGTCACGCTCGAGGACGTGGTCGAGGAGATCGTCGGGGACATCCAGGACGAGCTCCACGTCGACGGGCCGCAGGTGCGGATGAACGAGGAGGGCGCGGTCGTCGATGGGTCGCTCCCGATCGGCGAGCTCACGCTCGACGGGCTCCTCGCGCCGCCGATCGAGGGCGCCGAGACCGTGAGCGGCTACATCCTCGCGAGCCTCGGGCGCCTCGCGCACCCGGGCGACACCCTGCGCCTCGGCGCGTGGACCGCGGTGGTCGAGGACGTGCGGCGGCGGCGCGTGCACCGCGTCGCGATCCGGCCGGCGACCACGGAGGAGCTCGAGGAGCGGCGGCCGAGCTCGCTCCCGCCCGCGCGCGAGACGACGTGACGCCCGCGCGCGCGCGCGTTATGAGCGGGCGATGACCGATCGGCGCCTCGAGCTCGTCCGGGACGCAGAGAGCGACGCGAGGACGCCCTTCGACGCGCTGCTCGCGGCGGCGGGGCGCGATCCCGAGGCCGCCGCGGGGCTCACCCTCGCGTACGCCGAGATGCCGCGGGCCGCGCGCGAGAAGCTGATCGAGGTGATCCGCGGCGACGTGCCCGCGCTCGTGTGGCTGCTCGGGGTGGAGC
>JAYRVK010000843.1:0-4150 GCA_041918555.1 Sandaracinaceae bacterium | reverse complement strand
CGCGCGAGGTCGTGGTCCCAGTCCGCGAAGGCGACCGCGTGTGGGTCGTCGGCGAGCGCGCGGGCGACGAGATCACGCCGCCCGAGGGCGAGCCGCTCCTCGTGTCGATGGTCGAGCCGCTCGCGTGGACGGGGAGCCGGGCGAGGCTCCTCGTGGGCTTCCTCGCCGGCGCGGTCGCGGGGCTCGCGGGCGTCACCGCGCTCGCGCTCAGCCCGCCGTGGTTCGGTACCCTGAGCACCACGGGCGGCGTGCTCGCGGTGGTGTACTTCCTCGGCATCCAGCCGCTCGGCACGGCCGTGCGCGACGCCGTGCGCACGCCGGCGCGCCAGCCGGTCGGCGGCAGCTGGACGCGCGGGTAGGGCTCGCCCGTTTTTTTGCCGCGCTCGCAGCCGCTCCCTACGATTGCGGAGCGGTCGTGAAACATCGTCTCTTCGTGCTCGTCCTCCTCGCCCTCGGGGGCTGCGCCACGGCTCCGACGCCGGTGGTGTCGCGCATCCCCGCGAGCGTCGCCGCGGCTTCGGCAGCGAGCGAGGCAGAGCTCGTGGAGCTGCGAGCGCGCAACCGCGAGCTGGGCGCGCAGCTCGGGCTCGCGCGCGCGGAGGCGGCGGAGCTCCGCGACGAGGTCGACGCCCTGCGCGAGGACGCAGCGCGTCGCGTGGTCCGGATCACGCCCCCGCCTGCGTGCGAGCCGGCCGCCGAGGAGGCGCGCGCGGAGCCCGAGGACGCGGGGCCGCGCCCGGTCCTGCGGTTGTACGGCACCGCGCCGCAGCCGCTCCCGCTCGATGGGTCGGAGCGACCGGCGGCGAGCACACGTGGGGTCTCCGCGCTGCCGGGCCCCGAGGCGCCCGCGTGGCTGGGCCCCCCCCCTGCCGCGGCGGCGCGCCTCCCCGTCTTCGCGACGGGCGGTGACCCGAGCGACGGGGTGCCCGCGATCCCGCTCCACCCGATCGACGTGATCGAGGGTGCCCCCGGCCCTGCGTCGGCGACGCCGCCGGACGCGGCGACCCTCGAGTACCGCGCTGCGCTCGCGGCGTTCTCCGAGCGACGGATCCCGGACGCCGTCGACGCGCTCGAGCGCTTCGTTCGCATGCACCCGAGCCACCCCTACGCCGACAACGCGATGTACTGGCGCGCGGAGATCGACTACACGCGGCGTGACTACGCGGGCGCGCTCACGCGGTTCTCGAGCCTGATCGAGCGGTTCCCGCGCGGGAACAAGGTCCCGGACGCGCTCTTGCGGATCGGGCTCTGTTACGAGCGGATGGGGCGGCGGACGCAGGCGCGGCGGGTGTTCACGCGCCTGCGCCAGCAGTACCCCGACACCGTGGCGGCGCGGATGGCGTCGCGGGAGGATGCCTGAGTGAAGTGGCCCATTCTCGTGCGCTCGCGTCCGTCCCTCGCCGCGTGGCTCGGTCGCGCCGCGCGCTCCGCGGTGGTGATCACGAGCCTCGCGGGGACCGCGGCCACGGCCTCGGCGCAGATCGGCGTGTACGAGGAGGATCCGCAGAGCCTGGAGGAGGCGCGCCGGAACCGCGAGGGCATCACCATCGAGGGCACGGTGCGGCGGCGCATGATCCCGCACGTGTACACCGTGCGGCGTGGCGACACGCTGTGGGACGTGACGGGGCGGTTCTACGGGAACCCGTGGGAGTGGCCGCGCGTCTGGTCGTACAACCCCGAGGTCACCAACCCGCACTGGATCTACCCGCTCGATCAGCTCCGGCTCCTCCCGCCCGGGGAGGTGATCGTCGAGCCGACCTCGCCGGGAGTCGTCGTGCCCGCGCGCTCGTACGCCAGCGGGACGGTCTACCTCGAGCAGACCGGCTACCTCGATCGGGACGCGCTCGAGCAGACCGGCGTGGTCGTCGGCTCGCCCGAGGATCACATGATGCTGTCGCCGTTCGATCAGGTGTACCTGGAGTTCGAGGACGACTACCGGGGCACGCCCCAGGGCGAGTACACGATCTTCCGTGAGATCGACGACGAGCAGCGCGAGCCCGACGGCGAGGGCGAGCTCGTCCGCATCTTCGGGGCCGTCCGCATCGACTCCTGGGATCCGGATCGCCGCACCGCGCGCGCGACGATCATCGAGGCCATCGACCCGATCGAGCGCGGCTACCGCGTCGCGCCGGTGCCGCGGCGCTTCGACATGGTGCCGCCGCGCGCCGCGGATCGCGATCGCGAGACGCACGTCGCGGCGACGCTCCGGCCGATCGAGCTCCTCGGAGAACAGCAAGTCGTCTTCCTCCCGATCGGCTCGGAGGACGGGGTCGCGACGGGCCACCGCTTCTTCGTGACCGAAGCGGGCGACCGCTGGCGCGACGGTCTGCAGGGGGACGCGCGCGAGCGCGGCGCCCTCGTCGACCCGCCGGACGAGCCCGACGCGTACCCCGCCGAGGTCATCGCCGAGGGCCGCGTCGTCCACGTGCGGCCGCACTCGGCGACGATGCTCATCACGCGGTCGGTCCGCGAGGTCGAGCGCGGCGACCGCGCCGAGATGCGCGCGGGCTACTGACCCGCGCTACCATCGAGGAGTGGAACGACTCGCGCTCTCGTTGTGCTTCGCGCTCGCCCTCGCGGGCTGCGACGACCGCCGACCCACAGGCCGCGACGGCGGCGGCGGGAGCTCGTCCGACTCCGGGACGATCTCGCCGTTCGTCGACTCGGGTCCGCCGCGTGATGGGGGTCCGATCGATCCGCTCTGCGGCACCGCGGCCGAGCGGTACCTCTACCTGGTCGACTCGGACGACGCGTTCCTGCGCTTCGATCCCGAGGCCAACACGATCACTCCGCTGGGGACGCTGTCGTGTCCGACGGCGAGCTCGCCGTTCTCGATGGCGGTGGATCGCGACGCGAGCGCGTGGGTGCTCTACCAGGACGGGAACATCTTCCGCGTCTCGACCACCGACGTGAGCTGCGCCGCGACGAGCTTCGCGCCGAGCCAAGGCGGGTTCGACGTGTTCGGAATGGGCTTCGTCTCCGACGCCGCCGGCAGCACCGAGGAGACGCTCTTCGTGGCGGGCGGGAGCTTGCTCGACGTCAGTCTCGGGACGGCGCGGCTCGGCCGCGTCGACGACGCGCTCGCGCTCGCGCCGGTCGGCGATCTCCCCGGGTGGCCCGAGCTCACGGGCACCGGCGCGGCCGAGCTCTGGGGCTTCTTCCCCGACACGAGCCCGCCGTCGGTCCGGCAGCTCGACAAGACGAGCGGCGCGACGACCACCACGTACCCCATGACCGCGCTCGACTCGGGGAGCGGTCTCGGGGATCGCGCGTGGGCCTTCGCGTTCTGGGGCGGGCGCTTCTACGTCTTCTTCAAGGGCGAGCTCGACGTCACGACGAACGTCTGGCGCCTGGATCCCTCGGACGGAAGCGTCGTCGAGGTGCTCCACGAGACGGGCTATCGGATCGTCGGCGCCGGTGTCTCGACCTGCGCGCCGATCGATCTCATCTGACCACGCGCGAGCCTGACTGCCGCGAGCGCGGCGACGAGCGGGACGAGCGGGAGGTGGTAGCGGTCGCCGCCGAGGAACGCGAAGTGGAGGAGCGCCACGCCGAGCGCGCAGGCCCAGATCACGCGGCGCGGCGCGCGGCGCGCGCGCGGGGACCGCCAGCGCGAGGAGGGCGAGCCAGTACGCGCTCGACAAGACGACTAGCGCACGTACGTCGAGGCCCGCCTCGGGGCTCGCGCGCCCGAGGCCTGCGCCGAGGGTGAGCGCGGGGCTCGCCTCGTAGCCGAAGGTGTGGATCCCCTTGGCCGCGCCGAGCGCGAGCCAGCCGGCGGGGTCGGCCTCGATCCGCGCGAGCCCGCGCTCCCGGCGGCAGCGATCGCGGGCGAGCTCGCGGGGCCCGGGCGCGCAGTCGAGGGCGCGCGGGATCCGGGCGAAGCGAGGCCCGAGGGTGCCCACGTAGAGGTTGGCGCCCGAGCTCGACGAGAGGACCGGGCCGCCGAGCCGCTCGGCGTTGCGCGCGAGCCAGGGCGCGAGCGGGACGAGCGCGAGCGTGCACGCGACGAGCGCGGCGCCGACGGAGACGGCGCGCGGCCGTTGCGACCACGCGCGCGCCGCGAGGGCGAGCGGCAGGATCGCGAGCGCGGTCGGGCGCACGTACGCGGCGAGCCCGAAGAGCGTGGACGCGAGCCCGAGGCGGGCGG
>JAYRVK010000842.1:0-8219 GCA_041918555.1 Sandaracinaceae bacterium | reverse complement strand
GTCTCCCTGTTCGCGGCGCCCGCCGCCGCACAGTCCGGCGGCGGGCTCTCGAGCCCGGGCGGGACCGCGGAGGTCCCCGCGCCGCCGCCGCCCGCCGACGGAGCGCCGCCCGACGAGTTCGCCGACGTCGAGGGCGGAGACGAGCTCGGCGGCGAGGACGTCCCCGCGTCCGGCGGCGAGCGGATGCGGATGCTCGTGATCGACGCGGCGGTGTTCGGCGTGGATCCCGTGGTCGGCCGCGTCGCGAGCGCGCGCATGCGGTCGACCGGCGAGGAGCTCGGCTACCAGGTCCTCACCCAGCCCGAGACGATCGCGGCGGCGCAGCAGCTCCAGATGCCCTACCCGCCGACGCCCGCGGATCTGTGGCGCGTGTCGTGGGTCGCCCGCGTCCACCGCGGCGCGTTCGCGCGGATCTGGTCGCACGCCGGGCAGTACGTGATCGAGATCAGCGTCGCGAGCCTCGACGGCGCCGGGCCGTTCTTCGCCCGCGGCACCGCGGGCGCGGACGACTTCCGCGAGGTCGTCGATCGGCTCCTGCGCACCGCGCTCCCCGCGCCCAACGTGTGGAACGCCGGCGGCCAGCAGCCCGCGCCGACCGAGCCCGAGACCCCCGTCGAGGAGCTCGACGACTTCGAGGAGCCCACCCAGGCGACGCGCACTCCGCCCCGCCCGGCCGAGCCGGAGCCCGAGCTCCGCCGCTGGTCGCTCACGCTCCAGTCCGAGTCGAGCTTCGGCGTGTCCTCGGACTTCTTCTACAACCACATGGTCGGGCTGCGGCTCGACTTCCGGATCACCCGGGACATCCTCCTCGGCGTCTACTTCTCGTACGCGAACCTCAACGCGCGGAACGGGCGAGCCGACAACATCTTTTTCATGTTGCAGTTCGAGGACCGCATCCGGATCTCGAGCGACATCGATCTGACCATCCCGCTGCGCGCCGCGGTCGGGTACCTCCCGTTCAACGGGCCGGTGATCCGGCTCGCGGCTGGGCTGAACTACGCGATCAGCCCGGACTGGGAGATCGGCGCGGACCTCATCGTCCCGACGTTCTGGATCCTCGCCGACGGAGGCACCGCGGTGAGCCTCGACGTCGGGCTCGAGGCCCAGTACCGCTTTTAGCGGCCCTCGAAGCGGAGCTTCCAGACCATGAGGACCGCCTCGAGGAAGATCTGGCGGCTCATCTTGCTCTGGCCCGCGCGGCGGTCGACGAAGAGGACGGGGACCTCGCGGACGCGGAAGCCGCGGCGGACGGCGCGCCACGTCATCTCGATCTGGAACGAGTAGCCCTCGGAGCGCACGCCCTCGAGGTCGATCGCCTCGAGCACCTCGCGGCGCCACATCTTGAAGCCCGCGGTGAGGTCGCGGATCGGGAGCCCGAGGATCGCGCGGCTGTAGACGCTGCCGCCCTTCGAGAGCAGGTGCCTCCCGGGGCCCCACCCCTCGACCCCGCCGCCCCGGACGTTGCGCGATCCGATCGCCACGTCCGCGCCCTCCTCGATGGCGCGCAGGAGCTTCGGCAGATCGCGCGGGTCGTGGCTGAGGTCGGTGTCCATCTGGACCAGGAGCTCGTAGCCCTCGCGCAGCCCGTGGCGGAAGCCGGCGAGGTAGGCGCTGCCGATCCCGAGCTTCCCGCTCCGGTGGAGCACGCTCACCCGCGGATCGCGCCCGGCGAGGCGATCCGCGATGGCCCCGGTCCCGTCCGGCGACGCGTCGTCGACCACCAGCACGTGCGCCTCGGGCAATGCGTCGTGCACGCCTCGGACGAAGCGCTCGAGGTTGTCGCGCTCGTTGTAGGTCGGCGTGACGACGAGGACCCGGGTCATGCGGCGCGGAGACTAGCAGCGATGCCCGCGAAGTCAGCAAGGCGGGGACGGTCCGAGCTCTCGCAACCTTCTCGACCCCTGAAGGGCCGAGAACCCTCGGGCTTCCTGCGCCCACCGCTCCGCGGTGGTCGGCATGCGCAAACGAGAAATTGTGCCGATCCCCAACGAATCGCTCGAAGCTAGTTCCGGAAGTTCGGACCGTCCCCCGGGGTGCCCAGGGGTGGCGACGAGTTGTCCGAAGCTCGCGACGCGATCGACAAAGTGGCGGTCGGGGTCCGAAGCACGCGGGCGCGCTCTCGGTCAGGCGGCGCGGCACGCGCGTTGCGCTGAGCTCGCGCATGCTCCCGCGCGCCACGATCGTCCTCGCCACCGCGTGCCTGTCCGGCCTCTTCGTGGGCTCGGGGCTCGCGCAGCTCCTGGCCCCGATGCCCTCGCGCTCGCGGCCACCGCCGCTCCCCCGCCTCGCGATCGCCGAGGCGCTCGCCCCCGAGGCGCTCGCGGGTGGGCTCTTCGCGCCCGTCGAGGACGCGCCCGCGGAGCCCGGCGCGCCGCCCGGCGCCGACGACGCGTGCGAGGTGCCGTGGCGGCTCGTCGGCACGATGCTCGATCGCCGCCGCCCCGCGCGCTCGTTCGCCGCGGTCCACACCCCCGAGGGCGCGCGGCTCCTCGCCGTGTCGATGTCGCACTCGGAGCTCACCCTCGTGGAGCTCGACGCCGAGGCGGCGACCCTCGAGCGCGGCGACGGACGGCGCAGGTCGATCCGCATGTTCACGACCGAGAACACCACCGAGGTGATCGCGGCGCTCCCCGAGACCCCGCCGTCCGTCGCCGAGCACCCGTGGATCCATCGCGTGAGCTCCACGCACGTCGCGCTCGACGAGCGCGTCCTCGACGGCGAGGGGCTGATCGATCCGAGCGTGCGCGCGATCCCCGTGATGGAGGGCGGTCAGCTCGCGGGCGTGCGGCTCTTCGGGCTCCGCGCCGCGAGCCCGCTCGCCGCGGCGGGCCTCGCGAACGGCGACGTCGTGAGCCACGTCGACGGCGCGGCGATCACCGGACCCGACGTCGCGCTCGCGGCGCTGGGTCGGCTGCGCAGCGGCGAGCCGGTGCGCGTCACCGTGTCGAGCCGCGGCGTCGCGCGCGTGGTCACGCTCTCGGTCCGCGGCCCCCGTCGTTGAAGGAGGCGTGCATGCGTGACAGGCTCCGCGCCTCATCTCACCCGGGGAGCCGATGGCCAACGATCGCAGCTCGTTCACGCCCAAGTACGAGAACCTCGTCGAGATCTTCGAACAGAGCGTGAAGGAGCACGCCGAGCGCCCGCTGTTCGGCGTCAAGCAGGGCGGCGCCTGGAAGTGGATGACCTACCGCGAGTTCGGCAAGCAGACCGACGAGCTCCGCGCGGGCCTCGCCCAGCTCGGCGTCGGCGAGGACGACGTGGTGGCGATCATCGCGAACAACCGGCCCGAGTGGGCGATCGCCGCGTACGCGACCTACGGCCTCGCGGCGCGCTACGCGCCGATGTACGAGTCGCAGCTCCCCAAGGAGTGGCAGTACATCCTCACCGACTCGGGCGCGAAGGTCGTGTTCGTCGCCGACGAGAGGATCCTCGAGGGCGTGGAGGCGTTCGCGAAGGAGGTGCCCACGCTCGAGCACATCGTGCTCTGCGGCGCGAGCTCGGCGGGCAAGCTCACCTTCGACGACGTCCGCGCCAAGGGCAAGAAGAAGCCCGTCCCGCTCCGGCACCCGAAGGGCGAGCACGTCGCCGGCTTCATCTACACCTCGGGGACCACCGGGAACCCGAAAGGCGTCTTGCTCACGCACACGAACCTCGCGAGCAACGTGAGCGCGATGCACGAGGTCTTCCCGATGACCCCGGAGGATCGCTCGCTCTCGTTCCTCCCGTGGGCGCACTCGTTCGGGCAGACCGTCGAGCTCCACGGCCTCTTCTCGATGGGCGCGTCGATGGGGATCGCGGAGTCGGTCCCGAAGATCATCGAGAACCTCGCGGAGGTGCAGCCCACCCTGCTCTTCAGCGTCCCGCGCATCTTCAACAAGATCCACGACGGCGTGCTCAAGAAGATCGAGGACGAAGGCGGCCTGAAGAAGACGCTCTTCTACGCGACGCTCGAGGCGGCCCGGCAGAAGAAGGTGCTCGCCGAGCAGCACAAGCGCAGCGGCTTCGTCGACTTCAAGCACAAGATCCTCGACGGCCTCGTCGCCTCGAAGATCCGCGCGCGCTTCGGCGGGCGGCTGAAGTACGCGTTCAGCGGCGGCGCGGCGATCGCGAAGGAGGTCGCCGAGTTCATCGACGCGCTCGGCATCCTCGTCTACGAGGGCTACGGGCTCACCGAGACCTCGCCGATCGCCACCGCGAACTGGCCGGGCGCGCGCAAGATCGGCTCGGTCGGCAAGCCCATCCCCGGCGTGCGGATCGAGATCGACCGCGCGATCACCGAGGACCCGAAGCACGGGGAGATCATCGTGTTCGGGCACAACGTGATGAAGGGCTACCACGGCCTGCCGGAGGCCAACGCCGAGGTGTTCGTCGAGGGCGGCGGGTTCCGCACGGGCGACATGGGCTACCTCGACGAGGACGGCTTCCTCTACATCACGGGCCGCATCAAGGAGCAGTTCAAGCTCGAGAACGGCAAGTACGTGGTGCCCGGCCCGCTCGAGGAGCAGCTGCAGCTCTCGCCGTTCATCAACCAGGCCTTCGTCGACGGGACGAACAAGCCGTTCAACGTCGCGCTGATCGTGCCGGACGCGGAGGCCCTGAAGCGCTGGGCGGGCGAGCAGGGGATCGCGGGCAACATCGCCGCGCTGTGCGAGCACGAGCGCGTGCAGGCGCTGATGCGCGAGCAGCTCGATCGCTACTCGGGCGAGTTCAAGCAGTTCGAGAAGATCGCGCGCTTCGCGGTGATCCCCGAGGAGTTCACCGTCGAGAACGGGCTCCTCACGCCCAAGATGAGCGTGAAGCGCCGCAAGGTGATGGAGCGCTGGGGCGAGGCGATCGCCAAGCTCTACACGTGATCGGCGCTATCCTCGGGCGATGAGGATCGCCTGCGCCGTCGCGCTCGTCGTGCTCCTTGGGTGCGGAGGATCGACCGCGTCGAGCGCGGAGCCCACCGCCACCTCCGGCGGCGAGAGCGCCGGCAACCAGAACGCGCCGGCGCCCGCGCCGTACGCGCCGCCGCCGAGCCCGCTCGCACCGGCGAGCTCCGGGCCGCTCGGGGACACCGCGCACACGAGCCACGAGCAGCCGCTCCGCGCGTGCGGCCCCTCCGACTCGTACCGCCGCGTCGCCGAGCACCGCTGCCCCGACGGGAGCGTGCCGCTCGGCGGCGATCCCGGCGCGGGCGCGGGGGCGCGCGTCGGCAACGTCGGCCCGAACGCGAGCGGCCACATCATCGACCTCTACCGCGTGCCCTGCGCGAGCGGGGAGGTCGACGTCTACGTCGACATGTACGGCTGCCCCGAGATGGAGAGGCTGCTCGGGCCGTGAGCGAGGCGGAGGAGCCCGCGGCGCGCGACGACGCGCCGGCGCCCGCCGTCGGGCCTGCGCTGCGGGTCGCGACGCTGGTCCTGATCGTCCTGGGCGGCTCGTGCGTGGGCAGCCTCGTCGTCGCGTGGATCCGCGCGCTCGTGACGCCCGCGCCCGAGCCGAGCGAGGTGCTCGAGGTGCGGCCCACCCCGAGCGTGGTGATCGCGGTGCGCGAGCTCTCGCGCCTCGAGACCACGAGCTACCACGTCGAGCGCGTGATCGACATGACCTCCACGCAGCGCCGCCTCTTCGGCCTGCTCGAGGCGGAGGACAGCATCCTCCTCGTCGCCGCCGCCGACGTCGTCGCGGGGGTAGACCTCTCGGGGATCTCGGACGACGACGTCGAGATCGACGGAGAGCGCGTCGTGATCACCGTGCCCGCCCCCGAGATCTTCACGGTCGCCCTCGACAACGAGCGCACGTACGTGCACCGCCGCGACACCGACGCGCTGGCGGAGCGCAGCGCCAGCCTCGAGACCCGCGCCCGCCGCGAGGCGGAGCGCACGCTGCGCGAGGCCGCGATCGAGGCTGGCATCCACGAGCGCGCGAGGGCCGGCGCCGAGCGGAGCCTCGGCTCGCTGGTGCGGTCCCTCGGCTATCGAGACGTCGAGGTCCGCTTCCGCGAGTGAGCCATGGGGACGGTCCCAACTCGTCGAACTCTCCTCTCGAGTGAGCTCAACGAGTTGGGACCGTCCCCAGCCACGCGAGGAGCCACTCGAGCGAGCCGGTGCGGCGGGCGTCGCTCGCGAGGAGGGCGGCGAGCTCGCGCGCGTCGAAGGCGCGGACCTCGGCGACCTCGTCGGGCTGCGGCACGAAGGGCCCACCATGCACGCCGCGGTAGAGCACGAAGTGCTCGTAGTGGATCCCCGGCTCGGGCGCGAAGACCCCCACGCGCTCGAGCGGGGCGACCACGCCGAGCTCCTCCTCGAGCTCGCGGCGCGCGACCGCGTCGTAGATCGCGTCGAGGTCGTCGTCGGGCCGGCTCGGGTCGGGGTAGTCGGGCTCCTCGACGTGGCCCGAGGCCGCGACGTCCCACGCGTCCGGCCACGTGCGCTTGTCCGGGTGACGGCGCTGGAGGATCGTGCGGCCCTCGAGGTCCCGCAACATGACTTGCACGCTCCGGTGCGGGAGCCGCTCCGCGTGGCAGACCGCGCGGCTCACCCAGCGCACGAAGCGGTTGTGCGCGTCGACCTCGGCGACCCGCGCGCTCACGGGGCGCGCAGGATCGGGCCGCTCTCGCCGAGCCCCTCGTGGTGGTGGAGCTGGACCCCCGCGCCCAGGCCGAGCACGAGCTCCGCGCCCGCCTGCGCGAGCGCGCCGAAGTCGTCGGGGAGCCCGTCCGGGAACGCGCAGCGGACGAGCGGGATCGAGGTGGGCGCCTCGCCCTGCGCGGGCAGGTGCGGCGGCCACGACGCCGACACCGCGCCGTACACGTCGGCGTTCTCGACGCGGCACGCGATCCGCAGCGCGCCGGGCTCCGGGGCGAGCGGCGGGAGCGGCATGTCCCCGTATCCCTGGTAGTGCACGCGCGCGCCTTCGACGCGATCGAAGCGCACCTCGAAGGCGCTCCCCGCGGCGGTCGCGCGGCCGTGCCAGCGGCGCGCGACGCGCTCCGTGGTGTGGCTCACCTCGCGATCGCCCTGCTGCCACCGCCCGAACGACGGCCCGAACGTGCGACGCGCGGTGCGATCGAGCGCGAGGAGCGCGTTCCCCACAGCGTCGATCGACAGGTGCACCGTCGCGTCCTCGCTCGACGACGCGTAGGACTGCGAGCAGCCGTGCTCGCCGCCCGCGTCGAGCCGCATCGAGAGCGCGAGCGGGAAGCTCGTCGCGCGCACCGCGACGCCCTGCGCGTCGGCCCGCGCGAGCGACGCGAGGCCCACGATGAGCGCGAGCGGGAGGAGCGCGGGTCGACGCATGCCCGAGGATACGCTGCGCGGCGCGCGCGCGCCCCCTGACAGCTCCGTCAGCGCTGGCGGACGGATCCGGCAGCCGACCGCGCGAGCCCCGGATCGCGGGCCCGCGACGCCGCTGGCACGGGCGCTGAGAGAGGGGCGCCCGACGACTCTTTCCACGGAGACACCGACATGACCCGCATGATGATCGCCCTGCTCTGCACCTTCACCACGACCCTCTCGGCCTGCGGCGCCGAGGACGCGACCGAGGAGGCCACGCCGCCGGCCGCGACGGCGCCGGCCCCGGCCGCGGCCCCGGCGCCCCCCCCCGAGCCCACGCCCGCCCCCGCGCCGGCCCCGACCGACGGGGCGATGACCGTCCCCGCGCTGCGCGACGCGTTCGCGGCGGATCAGGCCACGTGGCTCGGCCGCGAGGTCACGGTGCGCGGCGCGTTCGTCAGCGCGACGAGCGTCGGCGGCGCGCTCAACAACCTCTCGCTCCTCGCGGACCGCGACGACGACTTCATGAGCTCGGTGGTCTGCGCGTTCGGCGACGATCCGCCGGCCTCCGTCGACTACCGCCAGTGGGAGGAGGTCACGGTGCGCGGCACGGTGCGCGAGCGCTTCCGCCGCCCGGCGCTCGAGGACTGCTCGATCGTCGAGTGACGGCGTACGATCGGCGGAGTGACCCGCACCGCGCCCACCTTCCTCTGCGCGCTGCTGCTCGCGTGCGGCACGAGCGCGCCAGAGGACGCGGGCCCGCCGATCGACGCCGGCCACGACGCCGCGCTCCGCGACGCCGGCCCGCGCTGTACGCCCGCGAGCGGCCTCCCCGAGCCGCTCGCGTGCAACGGCCACGCGGCGCTCTGCGATCGCGGCTTCGACGAGGTCGCGTACCCGAGCGCGCACAACGCGATGTCGAGCGAAGAGGAGGCGTGGATCCCCCCCAACCAGGGCTTC
>JAYRVK010000841.1:0-4492 GCA_041918555.1 Sandaracinaceae bacterium | reverse complement strand
TCATGCCGTCGCAGTCGTCGTCGGTCGCGTCGCCGCACAGCCACTCGGTGAACCCGCTCGCGCAGGGGCACGCGCCGCCCGCGCAGACCACGTCCGGCCCGCACGCCATCCCGTCGCACTCCGGGTCCAGGCAGTCGCGCATCCCGTCGCAGTCCTCGTCGGCGCCATCGCCGCACGCGGTCTCGCTCGCGGCCATGCGGCAGCCGTCGCAGGTTCCGTCGCGGCAGCGGTTCCCCATCGCGTCGCAGATCGCGTCGTCGCAGTCGTCGTCGGCGCAGTCCGCGTCGCCGTCCTCGTCCTGATCGATCCCGTCGTCGCAGTAGATCTCGGCGAACCGCACGAACCCGGAGTCGATGCGCGCGTCGAAGACCTCGCCGTCGCGCAGGGCCGCGTCGACGTCGCCGGCGTCGCGGTCGCCCGCGTCGGAGCCCGCCGCGTCCATGCCGCCGCCGTCGAGAGGGCGCACGCCCGCGACCGCGGGCCCGCACTGGCAGCCGGACGCGAGGAGGAGCGCGAGCGTCGACAGGCGGCGCATGGCCGGAGCATAGCCCGGAGCGAGAGCGCGGCCGCGCCCGCGCCCGCAGCGAGGTCCGAGACTCTAGGGGCGCAAAGGGAGCGAAGGGGCGAGGAAGGCGTTCTCGCAAGGGCGCAGAGGAGCTCGTCGGATCGTGGCCAACCGACGCGGCCTTTCCCTTGGCGCCTTCGCGCCGCTGCGAGGACCCCAAGCTCGGCGCCTTGCCTGGCAGGCGACGATTCGATGCACCGACCTCGGCGAGCCTCGTGCTCAGCCGCGCGTCGCGGCCGCCAGGATCCCGGGCAGCTGACGCACCGACGGCTCCGCCTCGAAGCGCGTGAGGCGGCGGAAGAGGTCCGTCGTCGTCCGGTGCGAAGCGAAGAGCGGCGGCTTCGGGAAGCTGCGGAAGGGGCCGCGCAGCACGCTCTTCTGCACGCGCGGGAGCATGAACGTGTTGTTCACTCCTCTTTGTGCGCGTCGAGGTCGGCGAGCGCGCGGTCGAGCTCCGCCCGCGGCGTGCCGGGCTGGCCGTCGGCGGCCTGCGCGAAGTTGGCAGATCCGGGGGTGATCGGTGCGGTGGCTGTGTGCATCCCCGCACGATACTACTGGCGGACCGTCGTGAGCACGGGGGCCCGCCGCGAGTGAGACGAGCCGCGTGATCCGCGTGACGTGGCGGCAGCGCTCGGGCCCGAGGCGCTCGCGCAGCCGTCGCCCCAGCAGCTTGCCGCCGATGATCGAGACGCCGAGGACCGCGCTCGCGCCGAGCTCGGCCGCCCAGACCTCGTAGATCGTGAAATATGCAAACATACTTGACACGCCGCCGCGACGAAGAAGGCGCCCAGGCTTCCCATCCACCGATCGCCACCGACCGGCGCATGCGGGACCCGCCTCGACGGAGTACATCCAGGCATGATCACGAAGCTCGCCGCACTGTTCGCGCTCGCGTTGCCGCTCTCCGCCGCCGCGCAGCCGACCGAGGCGGAGCGCGCGCTCCGACCGACGTTCACGGCCCAAGCGCAGTGGGACCGCTACCTGGCGGCGGCGGTGGCCACGCGGCAGCGCTTCTACGCTCAGCTCGCGCGCACGGGGGTCGCGTACGGCGACGAGCCCGGGCCGCTGACGATCGTCTCCGTCGAGGCGGCGACCGCGGAGCAGCTCGGCGTGGACGAGATCGCGGTGCGGAGCGTCCAGGTCGGCGACGTGCTGCTCGTGTCCGGGAACCGCCTCGCGGTGGTCTACGACGCGTCGCCCTGCGCGAGCCGTTACGACCTGTTCGCTCCCGTCCTCGTGGGCAACATGCGCGGGGTGTTCCTCGCGGTGCCCGAGGGTCGACGCCGCGGCCGGCTGGCGCTGCGGGACTGCAGCCCGTGCGCATCGGGCGGCGCGGCCCCGCGGTATCCGCGCGAGGTCGGGCTCTACGTCCTGCCTGCCGGCGCCGTCTACGGCGGCGTCCTCTCGGTGCCGATCCAGGACACGCGGCCCCGCCTCGATTGGCGTTCGTGCGGGCCGCGGCCGTGAGCCCGGCGTCCTACGTGCACCCGACGTGTGCGCGGCAGGGACAGCGAGATCGCCGCACCGGATCGGTCCGCGTCACCGGCTGCGTCGACCCCTCTGGATTCACCGTGCTCCTCGCGCGAAACAGAGACGCTCCACATCGCTCGAGCGCGGAGACGAGAAGCGCTCGGCGATCGTACGGTCGCGTCATGGCGGAGCACCTCGAGACGGGGATCATGGGCGGGTGGACCGAAGTCGAGCTCGATCGAGGAGTCGCCCACCTCCTCTCCCGGAGCTGAGCGCATGGACCCCTTGCGAGTCGCGCATCTCGTGGTGCTCTCGTCGTGGGCTGGCGTCGTGCTGGCCGAGGTGGTCGTCGAGCTGGCCGCGCGGGACCCCGCGAGCCGACGCCAGACCGCGATCCTGCACTACTGGATAGACCTGCTCTTCGAGCTGCCGATCCTCGCCGGTGTGCTGGTGACGGGAGCGTGGCTGACCGTGAGGCAATGGCCGCTGACGCCGCTGCATTGGGTCAAGATCGCGGCGGGGCTCGGCGCCGTCGCGGCGAACCTCGCGTGCGTGCTGCTCGTGGTGCTGCGCAAGCGGCGGCTCGACGACGACGAGGCGCTGCTCCGACACGGCGCCCGCGTGCGCCGGTCCGCGCTCGTCGGCGTCCCCCTCGCTGCCGTCGCTGCCTACGTCGGCTTCGCCTACTACCTCTGAAGGACCGCACCCGCGCGGTCAGCGCCCGCTCACCCGGCTCCGCGCCGACCGCAGCTGCGGCGCGGTCTCGGGCGAGGGGCGCGCGCCGCTCGGCTGGCCCGCACGACGACGCCCGAGCTCGGCGAGCGCCTCCTCGCGACCGAAGATCGCGTGGCGCACCCACCAGCACGCCACCACGATCCCCGTCCTGCCGCGCCCGTCTACTGCAAGCCGCCTTTCGCGGGGCTCGACGCCCTCTACGCCTACCTCGGCCGCTACACGCAAACATCGGCCTGTCCAACGCGTCTCACCGCGCATCGAGCGGATCGCCACGACGCCTCGCAGAGCGCAGCCCCGACGACTCCCCCATGGCGCCTCGGCCATCGGCTGCGTCGACGCCCCTTGATTCACCGTGCATTTCGCGAGCCGCGCGGGACGCGAGATACTCTCTCCGTACGCCGAGGGCGCGCCTCACGAAACGCTCCACAATGCGTAAACTTCCTTGACGGGTCGCCGCGACGAAGAAGGCGTTCAGGCTTCCTATCCGCTCACATCCCCATGCGGGTGGCCACGCACGAGTCAGCGCTCCCACAGCGCGGCGAGCGAGAGCTCGATCGCGTCGAACGGCTCGGCGCGGACGACGGCGTCGGCTTCGAACGTATCGAGCAGCGTCCATCGCTCGCCGTCGAGCCGGTACACCTCGAGCGTCTGCGTCACCGGGTTCACGAGCCAGGCATGGCCGACGCGCTCTCGCCGGTAGATGCGCATCTTCTTGCCGCGGTCCTTCGCTTCACTCCGGGGCGAGAGGATCTCGCAGATCCAGTCCGGCGGCGTGTCGTAGTGTGCCGTCGACTCATCGCCGACCGCGTCGGCCATCCTCGCGCGCCTCCAGCCCGCCAGGTCCGGTACGAGCTTGTCGGGCTTGGCACCGAGGTGCAGCTCCGGCTCATCGAGGATGACCCAGCCACCGGGTCCCCCGATGCCACGCCGGAACGGCGCATGCAGCTCGCCACCGAGCAGTGACGCGGTGTTCGTGTGCCGTTTCGCCGGCCGCGGCATGACGTGCAGCTCCCCGTCGATGATCTCGGCGACCATCTCCGGCGGCACGGCCTGGAACGCGGCCTCGACCGCGGGGTCGTTGGGCGCACTCGGATCGACGCGGCGCGCGACCGTCACGCGTCGGACGATAGCACGCAAGGGAGCGCGCGATGCGCGGGCGCCCCGCGGTCTCGTGTGAGCTCCCCGAGCGCCTCGGCGCCGCGCGGTCAGCGCCCGCTCACCCAGCTCCGCACCGACCGCAGCTGCGGCGCGGTCTCGGGCGAGGGCCGCGCGCCGCTCGGCTGGCCCGCGCGGCGCCGACCGAGCTCGGCGAGCGCCTCCTCGCAACCGAAGATCGCGTGGCGCACCCACCAGCACGCCACCACGGTCCCCGTCCTGCCGCGCCCGCCCTGGCAGTGGACGTAGACCCCGCGCCCGCGCGCGCGCGCCGCGTCGATCGCGTCGAGGATCGCGACGAGCTGCGCGTCGGTCGGCGCGGCGCCGTCGAGGATCGGGACGCCGATCCACACCGCGTCCTCGCGCGCGAGCTTGTCGAGGAGCGCCCGGATCGACGGCGGCTCCACCGGGGTGCGCAGATCGATCACCGTGCGGATGCCGGCGTCGAGGAGGGCGCGCACCGCGGCGCGCTCGGCCTCGCGACCCGCGGCCCCGTTCGTCGGATGCGGGCCCGCGAGGAGGCGCTCGGCCACCCAGTACGAGTCGGGGATCGGTCCCGCGTGATCT
>JAYRVK010000840.1:0-7502 GCA_041918555.1 Sandaracinaceae bacterium | reverse complement strand
TCGGCGCCACCGGCGCGGCGGGCGCGACGACCACGACGGGGGCGGGCGCGTCGGGGGCGGGTCCGACGGGGGCCCGCGCGAGGGGAGCCGGCGCGACGGCCTCGATCGAGGTGACCGGCGCGGGCTCGATCGAGGCGAGCTCGGCCGCCGGAGGGGGGGGGCTCTCCGTCGGTGACGCGAGCACGAGCCAGGCGCCGCCCACGCCGAGCGGCGCGGCGACCAGCACGACCGCGCCGAGCGCGAGCGCGGCGAAGAGGGGCGCGCGCGAGGGTCGCCGCGGCGCGGCCGGCGGTTCCGCGTCGCGCGGCGACACCGGGGCCAGCCGCGGGGGCCGCTCCGGCACGGTGGCGCGCTCGCGCGGCGGCGCGGCGAGCGCGGCGGAGAGCTCCGCGTCGGCGTCTTTGGTCAGCGTGTCGTCCTCGCCGCCGAGGTCCTCCTCGAGCGAGGGCTCCTCGGCGTCGAGGGCGGGCCGCGGGGCGGTCTCGTCGATGTCGGGATCGAGGCGTGAGACGAGCGGGAGCGGGAACATCGCCGGCGCGGAGTGCAGCGCCTCGTCGTCGTCCTCGCCCTCGTCCTCCTCCGGCATGACTCCGCTCGGCAAGAGGCCGGGCGCGGGCAGCCGCGCCGGCCCGCCCCGAGTCGGCACCACGTCGCTCCTCGACGCGACGTGGTCCTCGCGCACGGGCGGCTCGGAGTCGCCCTTGCTCCACTGGCCGCCGTCCTCGCGGCGCCCCTTCTCGAGACCGCGGATCATCTTGGGCCGCGCCTCGCGCGCCGAGAGCCGGCGCCAGCGCGCGACCTCCTCGTCCTCGAGGCGCGAGGTCTGCGGGTCGTCGTCCCAGCTCAGCTCGTCCACCGCGACCGACGGACCGAGCGCGTCGGGCGCGCGGCTCTCGCGCGCGAGGTCCACGACGTCGTCCGCGGAGCGCTCGATCCACGCCGCCACCGCGGTCGCGTCGCCCAGGCAGAGCTGCAGGCCGCGGCTGCGCGAGGTCCCGAGCCGCAGCGCGACCCGCGCGGCCATCGCGTCGAGGAGCGGGCCGAGCTCCGTCCAGCCGAGCTCGCGCGTCGGTGGCGCCGCGACGCTCTCGAGCACCGCGCGCGCGAGCTGCGCCGGCTCGGTCGGCTCGACCACGCGCGCGCCGAGCGAGCACGCGGCGATCCGCGCGGCCGCCGCGCCGCGCGGGAGCACCACGGTCGCGGCCGGGCCCTCGGGCGCGTTCGCGAGCGCGTGCGCGCCGCCGTCCACCGCGGCCTTGCCGACGATCACGAGGTGCGCGCCCGCGTGCCGTCCGAGCTCGTGGAGCCCCGCGGTGCGCACCCTCGCGCCCTGCTCCGCCAGCGCGGCCGCCAGCGCCCCCTCCGCGTCTCCGACGACGGTGAGCTGGAGGTCGGCGAGGGCATGCGCGGAGCTCTCCACGGGCGGCGGAGCCTGTGTCATGCGCGCCCGAGGCACGCAAGGCGAGCGCTAGCAGAGGTAGCGCTCTCCACCATCGCAAAGGATCGTGACGACGCGCTGCCCGGCCTCGAGGCGCTTGGCGACCTCCACCGCGGCGTGCACGTTCGCGCCCGACGACGGACCGAGGAGGAGCCCCTCCTCGCGCGCGAGGCGGCGCGTCATCCGATCGGCGGCGAGATCGGTGACCGTGATCACCTCGTCGATCAGCGAGCGGTCGAGCACGTTCGGCACGAAGCCGGCGCCCAGGCCCTGGATCCCGTGGAGGCCCGGGCGCCCGCCGCTCAGCACCGCGCTCGCCCGCGGCTCGACCGCGATGATCTTCACCGAGGGCTTGCGCTCGCGGAGGAACCGCCCGACGCCCGTGATCGTCCCGCCGGTGCCCACCCCCGCGACGAACGCGTCGAGCTCGCCGCCGGTCGCCCTCCAGATCTCGGGCGCCGTCGTCTCGTAGTGCGAGCGCGGGTTCGCCTCGTTCTCGAACTGGCTCGGCATGTAGGCGCCCTCGGTCTCTTCGAGGATCCGCTCGGCGCGCTCGACCGCGCCGGCCATCCCCTCCTGCGCCGGCGTCAAGACGACCTCCGCGCCATAGCTACGCAGGATCTGCCGCCGGCTCACGCTCATGTCCTCGGGCATCACGAGCACGCAGCGGTAGCCCTTCACCGCGGCCATCGCCGCGAGGCTGATCCCGGTGTTGCCGCTGGTCGCCTCGACGAGGGTGGCCCCGGGCTGGATCCGGCTCGCGCGCTCGGCCGCCTCGATCATGTAGAGCGCCGGCCGGTCCTTCACGGAGCCCGCCGCGTTGTTGCGCTCGAGCTTGGCGACGACCTCGCCCCCGCGGCGCGGGGACAGGTGGCTCAGGCGGCAGAGGGGCGTGCGGCCCACGAGGTCGTGGAGCCCGTCATAGATTCGATCGTCCACCGGCGGAGGATGTCACGTCTTTGCTCCGCTTGGGCCAGCGGAGCTTGCTCCACGCGACCTCGTCCATCCACGCGATCCGCACCCCGAGGTACACGAGCCCGACCGAGATCGCGGCGAGGAGCGCGCCCCAGAGGAGGTAGTGCCCGCCGATCGCCGTCGCGACGTGCTGGACGTCGGACGGGAGCGGCTGTCCGGCGATCCGGACCTCGCCGGTGAACAGGTAGTCGATGCGCGTGACCGTATCGAGCCCGAGGACCACGCCGAGGAGCTGCGCGCCGAGGTGGCGGAGCGTCTCGCCGCCCTTGTACGCGAGCGCACCGGTCGCGAGCGCGACGAGCGGGATCACCACGAAGCCCGTCACGCTCCGGATCCAGATCGGGACGCTCACGAGCATGAGCCCCGCGAGGACCCAGAGCACGATCGTCCCGCGCTTGGGCCCGCGCGCGAACGCGAGGATCGAGGCCCCGACGATCGGGGGCGCGAGGAGCCCGCCGATCGCGCGGAGGGCCGTCGGCCAGCCCTCCCCGACGGCCCCGTGCGCGAGGCCCGACGCGTTCCAGAAGATCTCGAGCGAGTCGAAGGATCCGCCGACGACGAGCCCGGTGAGCCCGTGCCCCATCTCGTGGACCCACGTCGCGAAGAGCGTCAGCGGGTAGAGGAGCTCGCGCCCGAACGGCACGACCTCGCGCACGATCAGCACGAGGACGACCGCGACGATGAGCCCCCAGCGCCCGTTGAGCCAAGAGCCGCCCTCGTCCTCGTCGCCCTCGGTGTCCTTCACCCCCCGAAGGCTGAGACCCCTCGAAGGCGATGGCCAGCCTCTTCGACACCTCGGATCAAATCAGCCCGCGAAGAACTTCTTGATCCGCGCGGCGCGCTTCGCGAGGAGGATCGGCAGCTTCCACGCGCGACCGATGCGCATGAGCTGCGCGTCGGCGAGGAGGTCTCCGAGCTCGAAGGTCGACGCGTCGAAGGGCATCCAGAAGGGCTCGGGCGCGTCGTTCTCGTCGACGAGCACGCTCTTGGGCCGGCAGAACGTGGTCAGCGACAGCGCGCTGTTCGCGATGCCGAAGCCGGTGTCGCGCAGGCCGCTCCACGGCAGGTCGGGGATCGCGCCGGTCATCGCGTGGTTGTTCACGTCGACCACGCCCACGTCGAGGCGCTCGGCGAGCCGCTCCGCGCGCGCGAGATCGGTCGTCCAGATCGAGGCGCCGAGCCCGTAGCGGCTCTCGTTGGTCCGGCGGATCGCCTCTGCGGCGCCGTCGACCCGCACGACCGCGAGGACCGGACCGAAGGTCTCGTCCTTCACGACGTCCATGCGGTCGGTGCAGTGGTCGAGGATCGTCGGCTCGTAGAAGAGGCCCACGCCCACGCGGCGGCCGCCCGTGACGAGCTTCGCGCCCTTGGCCAGCGCGTCGGCGACGTGCGCCTCGACGATCGCGAGCTGGCGCTCGGTGGTCAGCGGGTTGACCTCGACCTCGGCGAAGTCGCCCGCGCCGACGCGGAGCTTGGCCCACGCGTCGCCCATGCGGCGCACGAACCGATCGGCGATGCGCTCGTCGACGTACGCGAGCTCGATCGCCCCGCACGCCTGGCCGGCGTTCTGGAGGGCCCAGTGGGTGATGCCCGCGACGGTGCGGTCGAGATCGCAATCGGCGAGCACGATCGCGGGATCGTTGCCGCCCATCTCGACGCTCGACGGGATGCCGAGCTCGGCGCAGCGCACGCGGACGCGCTTGCCCGTCGCGCACGAGCCGGTGAAGACGCACGCGTCGATGCCGCACTCGAGGAGGCGTCCGCCGACCGCGCCGCCCCCCTGGACCACGGTGATCAGGCCGTCGGGCAGGTGCGCCGCGAGGACCGACGCGAACCACGCGCTGCTCTCGGGCGTGTGCTCGCTCGGCTTGAGGACGACGCCGTTGCCCGTCATCAGCGCGGGGATCACGGAGCGGTAGAGCCCCGAGACGGGGAAGTTCCACGGCGCGATGATCCCGATCACGCCGCGCGGGACGAGATCGATCCGCGCCCGCTTCTTCGGGAACGCGAGCGGGCTGAGCCGCACCCGCCGGCGCACCGCGGGGCCGACCACGCGCTTCCAGCCGCCGACCGCGTCGAGCGGACCGAGCGCCTCGGTGAAGAGCGCGTCGACGGGGAGCTTGCCGCCCTCGCGCTCGACGAGGGTCATGACCTCGTTGCGGCGCTCGAGCATCGCCTTGGCCGCGTGCTCGAGCGCGCGCACGCGCTCGGCGAACGGTCGGTTCCGCCACACCGCCTGCGCGGCGCGCGCGCGCTCGACCGCGGCGCGCACCTCGTCGTCGGTGGCCACCGCGATCGGCGGGAGCGGCGCCCCGTCCTGCGGGCGCACGCGGTGGATCTGTCCGTCGCGCACGACGGGGAGCGGGACGCTCGGCGCGGGGCTCTGGCCGTTGCTCTTGTCGGCTTCCATGCGACGCGCGGGTTACCACGCCCCGGCGGCCCGCGCACCGGCACGTCAGCGGCTCGAGGGCAGCCGCACCGTGTCCGCGCGGGACGGGTGCAGCGCGTAGATCACCGCGGCGGTGGCCGCGAAGCCCAGCACCAGCGCGATCGCCGCGGCCAGCGCGAGCAGGACGACGCGGCGGCGCTTGGGCGGCTCCTCCTTCTCGTCGGGCTCGAGCTTGGTCTGCCCGCTCGGGCGCGAGTCGCGCTCCTTGGGCGACCACACGCGCGTGAGCTCGCCGCTCGTCTGCGGCTCCTGACGGCGGCGCTCGTTGTCGCGCACGATCTGCATCAACGCCTGCAGCCGCCGCGCGACCTCGCCGGCCTCCGCGGGGCGATCCTCCGGGCGCTTCTCGAGGAGGTGGCGCACGAGGGTCTCGAGCCCGCCCGGGATGTTGAGCCGCTCGTCCACCTCGCGCAGCCGCTGCGGCTGCTCGTGGAGGTGGCGGTACATCGTGCCGATGGCGTCCTTCTCGTAGAACGGGGGCTCGCCGACCATCATCTCGTACAGGATCACGCCGAGCGCGTAGAGATCGGACGAGGGGAACAGGCCGGTCTTCGTGATGACCTCGGGGGCCATGTACACGGGCGTCCCGACCACTCGGTGGGCCTCGGTCAGCGACGGCTCGTCGACCATTCGTTTTGCTTCGTGCGCGAAGGCCTTGGCGATGCCGAAGTCGACGACTTTGATCGTGCCGTCGTTGCAGAGGAAGATGTTGTCCGGCTTGAGATCGCGGTGGATCACGCCGGCCGCGTGCGCCGACGCGAGCGCGCGCGCGACGTCGCGGGCGACGTGGAGCGCCTCGTGCGCACCGAGCGGCGGCGGCCGTCGCAGGCGCTCCGTGAGGCTCTCGCCCTGCAGGAGCTCCATCACCATGAAGGCGCGACCGTCGGGGCTCATCCCCGAGTCGAAGATCCGCACCACGTTCGGGCTGTGGATCGAGCTCGTGTGCCGCACCTCGCGGAGGAACCGCTCGTGCACCGTCGGGTTGTGGCGGTGCTCCTTGCGCACGATCTTGATCGCGACCTCGAGCTCGTCGGGGTGCCGCTCGGCGAGGTAGACCGCGCCCATCCCGCCTTGGCCGAGCGGCTCCACGATCTGGTAGCAGTCGCCCAGGACCTGGCCGATCAGCGGGTCCTCTTCCCAGACCGTGAGCGCGCCGCCGTCGCGCGGGCACTTCTGGAGCCGGGGATCGCGGTACGAGGCGCGGCAGTGCGTGCAGATCCGGATCTGAGCCTCGGACGAGCCGATCATCGCGAGCGACCATCCTACGTGACGACCTCGGAACTGGATACCATCGGCGAGCGATGCGCTTTCTCGACGACGCGTACGTGCGCCTCTGGCCCCGGCGAGGCGTGTTCGCCGACGGCTGGGGAGACGAGGACGCGCTCGAGCGCGGGCTCGATGCGAAGCTCCGCGAGGTCGAGCCCACGCCCGCCGCGATCCAATGGACGCGCGCGCGCACCCACGGCCCCTCGCGCATCCGCGAGGGCGAGCTCACCAGCCCGGACGAGGGGCTCCCGCCCGAGAGCCGCGTCGCGCGGGTGTGCCTCGTCGAGCCGCGCGAGGGCGAGGCGCGCGGGCTCGTGGTCGCGCTCGCGGCGTGGGGCGACGAGGGCTCCTCGGCGCGACGGCGCCTGCTCGCGCGCGCGATCGACGGCGGCGTCGCGGCCCTCGTGCTCGAGAACCCGCTCTACGGCGCGCGGCGCCGCGTCGGGCAGGACGGGCCGCGCCTGCGCGTGGCGAGCGACTTCGTGACGATGGGCCGCGCGACGGTCCTCGAGGCGCGCGCGCTGATGGCGTGGGCGCGGACGCGCTACGCGCGCGTCGGGGTGACCGGCTTCAGCATGGGCGCGCAGATGGCGGCGATGAGCGCGGCGCTCGTGCCCTGGCCAGTGCGGGTCGTGCTCGTGGCGCCCGCGCTGTCGCCCGCGCGGGTCTTCTTCGACGGGCCGCTCCGCGCGGACGTCGCGCGCGCGCCGCTCGGGCCGGGCGGCCTCGAACGCCTGCGCGCGGTCATGGAGCGTCTCACGATCCTCGATCTGCCGCCGCCGCACGACCCGCGGCTCGCCCGCCTCGTCGGGACCCGCGCGGACGGGATCGTGCCGCCCGCCGACACGTTCGCGATCGCGCGGCACTGGGGCGCGCCCGTGCGCTGGATCGACGACGGCCACGTGAGCGCGGTGCTGCGGCGGCCGCACGCGATGGGGCAGGCGGTGCTCGACGCGTTCGCGTGAGGATCACGCGGGCGCGATGCGGCGCCGGTAGGCCTCGGCGACCGCGACGATCACGTGGAGCGGGACACCGAAGTAGCGCGCGGGGCACCGCGCGAGCACCACGTCGTCGGGGCCGAGCACCTCGAGCGCAGGGGAGCCCAGCGGATCGCGCCCCGCGACGAAGCGCCGGACCGCACGCCACGGGACCACGCGCACGCGCTGCCCGTCGAGCCCGCCGACGAAGGCGTCGGGCGTGAGCACGAGCACCCGACCGGCGGTGCGCTTGCGGCGGTGCTCGATGCCGCCCATCAGGAGCCCGCCGGAGACCGCGCCGATGCCCGCCGCGACGGCGAGGCCGACCGGGCCGAAGAGCAGCCCGTAGAACCCGAGGGTGCCGCCGCCGACCGCCGCGCCGATCGCGCCGCTCCGC
>JAYRVK010000839.1:0-9215 GCA_041918555.1 Sandaracinaceae bacterium | reverse complement strand
GATCGAGGCCAGGCCGTCGCGCAGTGAGGGGCGCGCGCAGCGCCCCTCGAAGACTCAAAGCAAAGGCTGTCGATGAATCGATCGAGCCGAGCAAGCGCGTCGATCGAGGCCAGGCCGTCGCGCAGCGACGGCCGTCGGCCGAGGGGGCCCCACCCGAAGCGTGGGGAGCGAACGCGGCTCTGCCGCGTTCGTACTGGGGTTGGGCGCCCCAGCGCGATTCACTCGCGCTGGGGGAAGGGGGTGAAACCCCCTTCGAAGACTCAGCGGCGGCGGCGCCAGAGGCCGACGGCCAGCGCGCCGAGCACCCACCCGACGTGCGACGAGCCCGCGGCGCGGGCCGCGCGGCAGTCGCAGTCGCCGGACGGCGGAGGCGTCGTGCCCCCGTCGGGCGCGCCGGCGTCGGCACCCTCGGCCGTGAGCGTGACCGACGTCTCCTCCATCAGGTGCCCGAAGTGCGGCGGCGCGATGTCCTCCAGCGGGCGACCGTGACCGTCCTGCGTCCAGCCCTTGGCGTCGACGAGAACGCGCCAGGCGCGGCGATAGACGAGCCACGCCCGCACCGTGACGGTCTCGTCGGCCCCGGCGGCCTCGAACTCGTAGTGCGTCACGTCGGTCGCGAGCGGCGCGATGCGCGTGTCCTCGACCACCCCCGCGGCCTCGGTGAAGAAGACGGGGCCGTTCCCCTCGGCGTCGCGGCTGCGGTGCGCGAAGACGTTGCCCGGGAGCCCCGCGAAGTAGCCGAGCTCCGGATCGCCGACGCCGCCGAGCTCCGAGATCATCGGGCCATCGAGGAGCCCGAGCACGCGCTCGCCCGCGCGCACCTCGACGCGCAGGATCACGTTCCGCGTGGTCACGCCGGTGGGCACGTGATGCCCCGTCGAGCCGTTGTGCACGCGCACGTCGACGTCGACGGAGCCGCTCGAGCGCGTCGCCTCGACGCTCAGCTCGACGGCGTTCTCGAGGAACTGCGCGGTCGTGCCCTCGATGCGGTGCGAGCGCAGCTGGCCCTCCTCGCGCTCGTAGCCGGTGCCGACGTTGCACGCGAGCGTCGCGTCGGTCGCGGGCATGTGGCAGTCAACGCACGTTGCGTACTGCGGGGAGGCGGGATCGGCGTAGGGCGAGTCGAGCCACTCGAGGTACGTGGGCTCGGAGATGATGCTCCCCTCCTCCTCGTAGTCTCCGTCGTGGTCCGGGTCGTTGGCGTCCTGGTGGCACGCAGCGCACATCGCGGAGGTCACGATCGGGTTGTAGGAGGCCCGCATCCGGCCCGTCACCGTGTAGTCGACGTCCCCGAGCGCGCCGTACATCACGACCTGGTCGGGATCGGCCGAGCGCGTCATCTGGACGTAACCGTCGAGGACTCCGGGGGTGTTCGGGCGCGTCTCGTCGATGTCGGCCATCTGGTGGCAGACGCCGCACTGGACGCCGTGCCCGACGGGAGCGCTCGGCGGATCGACGGGACCGAGCGCGACGGGGCCCTCCGCGAGCCAGCGCGTGGGCTGGTGGCAGGCGGCGCACTCGCTGGTCGGGCTCGCGGCCGCCGACGTCGAGTCGCGCGCGTACACGAAGCCCCCCGAACCGCCCGGGGTGCCGGTCCCGTCGAACAGGTCGAGCACCCAGACGTTGCGCCCGGCCTGCCCCATCGCCGAGCCGTACCACTCGCTGAACTGCCTGTCGTGGCACGCACCGCACGCGGCCGGATCGGCGATCGAGCCCGCCGGGTCATCGGCGTGCACCGACTCGAGGCGGAGCTCGACCCCGGACGCCGGCGCGGCCACGAGCTCGCCGCGGTTGAAGTAGCCACGCGCCGCGCCGACGAGGGTCGCGTCGCCCGCGGGAACGTCGATCGTGAAGCTCCCGTCCGCCGCCGCCGTGACGACCTGATCGGTCGCACGCAACGTCACGCGCGCGCCGGCGATCGGCAGACCGCTCCCGTCGTCGACGACGACGCCCGACACCTGCGCGGCCGCGGTCGGAGCCATCGCGACGACCCACACCCCCGCGAGCACGCCGAGGAGCACGAGTCGAGGTGAGGACACGAACTCACGTTGCGTCATGCACATCTGCTCCGCGTTGATCCAAGTCATTCCCGCAGCCTACCACCGCGCGGCCGCGGCGTACGCTGCGGCGCAGGCATGTCGAACTCTCGAGCGAACGCGCTCGTCCTGAGCACGGTCACGGGGCTCGATCACGCCCGCGCCGCGATCCTGCGCTGGACTTGCCAGGTCGAGCTCCTGCGGTGGGTCTTCGTGAGCCGCCCCCACCGCTTGTTCGTGCTGTACCTCGCCTTCATCGCCATCGCGCTGGGCGTCGCGCTGCTCGTCCCGCTCTGGCAGCTGCTGCTAGGTCCGATCGCGTACGGTCTCGCGCACCTGTTCTGCAGCGTCCGCTACTTCCACCTCGCCGCGACCCGGGGCGACGTCGCGGCGCGGCGCCGCGGGCCGCTCGTCTACTCGTTCCTCGTGGGCACCTCGGTCCTCTACGTCGCCTATCGAGCGGCGCGCTCGGCGGGGTGGGTCGCGGGTCTGTCACCGCGGCTCTCGGAGTGGCAGGGCGGCGCCCTCGTCGACGGGCTCTTCATGCTCGCGATCTTCCTCGGCGCGTACCTCATCTACCGCAAGTCGCCGGTGCGGCTCGCGCTCGGCCTCGGCATCGTGGTGCCGTTGACCTACCTCCTCTGGATCGACCCGTACACCACGGCGGGCGCGCTCGTGCTCGGGCACAACGTGGTCGCGTTCGTGTACTGGGTCCTCGTCGCGCAGCGCGGGCGGGACCGGCGCTACGCGTGGCTCTCCTTCGGGATCTTCGTCGGGATCAACGCGCTGCTCTTCGCGGGTGCGTTCGACCCGATCCTGGATTGGTACGCACGCGACGCGGTCCTCGAGCTCGCAGGGCTCTCGGCCGCGCAGATCGGATACCTCATCGTGCCGTGGAGCCGCGATCCCGATCTGCTGCTGCACGCCGCGGTCGCGTTCGCGTTCGGGCAGTCGACCCACTACTACATCTGGTTCAAGGCGATCCCCGACGAGTGCCACCACCACCCGATCCCCACGACGTTCAAGCAGAGCTGGCGCCTGTTGTGCGAAGACTTCGGGCGCTGGGCCGCGCTCGCCATCGTCTACGGGGTGCTCTGCGCGTCGCTCCTGTGGGTCTTCCTCTCGATCCCCCGCGCGCGCGAGACCTACTTCCTGATCGCCGGCTTCCACGGATACCTGGAGATCGCGGGCCTCGCGCTCGTGGGCCTCGCGCCCGCCTCCATCAGCCCAGCCCGTACCGCTTCAGCCGCTCGTTGAGCGTGGTCCGGCTGATCCCGAGCTCCTTCGCGAGGAGCGTGCGGTTCCCCTCCGTGCGCTCGAGCCCGCGCGCGATGATCGCGCGCTCGAGCGCCTCGACCGCCGCCGCGAGGGTGCCCTTCCCCGCCGCCGCCGCCGCGGCCGCCTCTCCGCCGGACGCGCCCGCGTAGCCCCCCGCCGCGCGCACCGGCGGCGAGAGGTGCTCGGGCCCGACCTCGAGCTCGCCCGACGCGGCGAGCGCCCAGCGCTCGACCTCCGCGCGCAGCTCGCGCACGTTCCCGGGCCAGGCGTAGCGCTCGAGGCAGCGCCGCGCCGCGTCCCCCACCCGCGCGGGCACGCCCGCGATCTCGCGCGCGAAGAGCGAGACGAGGAGCGGGAGATCGCCGGGCCGATCGCGGAGCGGCGGCACCTCGAGCGCGAGCACGTGCAGCCGATAGAACAGGTCCTGCCGGAACGTCCCCGCCTTCACCATCTCCGCGAGGTCCCGGTGGCTCGCCGCGATCACGCGCACGTTCGCGGTGCGCGCCTCCGTGCTCCCGACCGGGAGGAAGCTCCCGTCCTGGAGCACGCGGAGCAATTTGACTTGCATCGCTTGCGACATCTCCCCGACCTCGTCGAGGAACAGCGTGCCGCCGTCGGCCGCGCCGAAGAGGCCCTCGCTGGCGCGGATGGCGCCGCTGAACGCGCCGCGGACGTGGCCGAACAGCGCCGACTCGAGCACGTCCGCGGGGACCGCGCCGCAGTTCGCCGCCACGAACGGCCGCCCCGCCCGCGGACCGTGCTCGTGGAGCGCGCGCGCGACGAGCTCCTTGCCCGTCCCGCTCTCGCCGTGGATCAGCACCGTCGCCTCGCTCTGCACCACGCGCTGCATCAGCCCGAAGAGCGCGCGCATCGCGCCGGACGCGCCGACGATCCCGTAGCGGCCGGGGAGCGCGTCGCCCTCGCGCAGGTGGCTGCGCGACTCCTCCTCGCGCGCGACGATCTCGCGCGCCGCCGCCTCGAGGATGGCCGCGACGATGCCCACGCGATCGCCGGCGATCACCGGGAGCGTCTTCGCCGGCCCGCTCGGATCCGCGAGCATGGGATCGAGCGCGGCGAGCGCCGCGGCGAGCTCCGCGGGATCGGGCGGCGGGTGCGCGCGGCTCCGCGGATCGACGAAGCCCGACGCCGCGAGGTGCCCGAGCACCGCGCCGTCCACCACGACCGGGACGTGTGCAGCGAGCAAGCCGAGATGACAGCGCAGCGTGCCCGGCGCGTCGGTGGATCCGACCGTCGCGTAGAACGCGTCGCAGCGCGCGAAGCCGTCGCGCGAGAAGAGCGCGGCGCGGCAGACCTCGCTCGAGCCCGTCATCACGGCGCCGCGCTGGTGCGCGATGGGCCCGCGCCCGTCGAGGAGCACCAGCTCGAGCCCGAACGCCGCGCGCAGGATCGTCTTGGCGATCTGCACGCCGCGCAGCCGCTCGTGCCGGGCGAGCGCGTCGGTGCTCGCGCTCACCGCGCGGCGCGGCTCCCCCCGTCGCGCGCTGCGCGCGCGCTTCCCGGGACGGCGCTCTCGAGCAGGCCGCGCGCGCGCAGGAGCCGGGCGATGTCGCGGAAGCCCTCCGCGCGCCCGAGCTGGAGGAGGTGCCCGCCCTCGAACGTGGTGAGCTCCGCGTCGAAGTGCGCCGCGAGCCGCTCGGCGTGCCGCACGGGCGTGATGCGATCGGCGCGCGCCGCGACGACGCGCACCGCGTCGCCCGGAACGAGCGGCCGGCGCAGGAGCGGGCTCACCGGCGCGTGCGCGGCCTCGAGCGCCGCGTGCTGCGCGTCCTGCTCGCCCGAGTCCCCGACGAGCCGGCCTCCGTCGCGCGCGAAGTCCGCGATCGACGCGAGCGGGATGAACGGCGCGCCGAACGCGAAGGCCGGATCCGCGGTGAGCGCGAGCGCGGTCGTGTAGCCGCCGAGGCTCATCCCCGTGATGCCGACCGCGGGCGCCCCGCAGGCCGCGAGCGCGCGCCGCAGCGACACGAGATCCCAGATCGCCTGCCGGAACCCCTCGACGTTGAGGCGCGGATCGCTCGACGGGAACATCGGCCGCCCGCCGCTCCGGCGCGGCCCGTGGAACGGCAGCACCGGGATCGCGAGGTCGAGCCCGAGCCGCTCGAACATCCAGCGCACCGGCCACGCGCGCTCCTCGACCGCGTAGCTCCCGCCGAGGTAGCCGTGGATCAGCAGCGCCGTCGGCCGCGGCTCGGGATGGAGGAAGAGCCGCGCGTGCGCCCACGCGTTCGCGGGATCGCGCTCCCAGCGCGCGAGCACGTCGGGCTCCTCCGCGAGCGGCCGGTAGCCGCTGCGCCAGCGCACGTCGACGACGGTCCCGCCGCGGATCGCGCGGACCGGCGTGCGCAGCCACGCGCCCGCCTCGCCGGCGCGGCCGAAGAGCTCCTCGGGCGGCGCGGTGAAGCGCGGCGCGGCGTGGCGCTCGATCAGGCGCGCGAGCGCGTCCATGCGCTCGTCGTGCCCGAGCGACTCCGCGCGCGAGCGGGCGCGCGAGCGCCTCGAGCGGCCGAGCGCGACGCTCGCGAACAAGCGATCGACGCCCGAGGCGAGGGAGGTGACGACGGTCGCGCGCTCACGCATCGGATCACAAGGTACCACGGCCCTTCACAGCGGCCCGACGCGGCGGAGCACGTCGACGAGCTTCGCCGACGCGTGGACCATGAAGTCGCGCAGCCCGAAGCCGAGCCGATCGCCGGCGGTCATCGTGACCGGCCCGGTGAGCCGCGCCTCGCCCGCGAACGTCCCGTTCAGGCTCCCCGCGTCCTCGACCTCGAAGACGTCACCGAGCAGCCGGATGCGCGCGTGGAGCTTCGAGACCGAGTGGTGCGCGATCTGGACGTCGTTGCTCGACGAGCGCCCGACGAGGAGCACGTTCGGGAAGCGCTTCGTGCGCTTCACGAGCGGATACACGATGCCCTTGTCGAAGTCGAAGCCCGCCGCGATCTGATCCGCGAGCGCGGGCGCGACCATCGCGGAGGTGCTGAACGACCACCCCGCCTGCTCCTCCTCGTCGACCACCCCGACGAGCGCGAAGGTCCCGAGGCGCGCGAGCACCGCGTCCGCGCCCTCCTCCGCCACCTGGTTGGCGAGCGCGACGATGGGGATGCCGCTGCCCCCCGTGATCACAGCCCGGCGCACCCCCGGAACGCGAAGGTCGCGTTGCCGGACGTCGAGGTCGCGGACGTCACGTCGCGCACCTCGCTCGGGCGCGCCTCCGACGGCGCGGAGTTGCAGCGCAGCTCGGCGGTGAGCGTCGGGACGAGATCGACCTCGTTGATGTCGATCCGCGAGATCTGACAGGCCGAGCCCGGGCTCGGGCTCGACGCGGTGCACATCGTCAAGAGGTCCACGTCGCCCGGTTCGAACACGCGGATCTGACAGAGCGAGCCCATGAGCCGCCCGCCCTCGAGGCCGATCGTCGCGCCGCGCACCTCGAAGCCGTAGCCGTCGGGCCCGCGCAGGGTGAGGTCCATGCGGCGGTTGGTCCCGTCGAACTGGAGATCGCAGCGGACCTCGTGCCCGTCTTGCCCGTGGTCGTGATCGATCATCCGCGCGGGCGGATCCTCGAACGGACAGTCCCCCGTCGTGCAGCGCATCCGCCACGCCGCGGTCGCGTGCGCCACCGCCACGCCGCCGCCCGAGTCGACGCCGCCTCCCCCTCCGTCGGTGCCGCCGCCGCCTCCGTCGCACGCACCGAGGAGCAGAGCCAACGCCACGCCGAGCCGCGACCGCATCATCCCCTGACCTTGCCACGCGGCGTATCGCTCCGTCACCTTCGCCTCGACGCGTCGTGACCGATCCGTCATCTTCTCGCGGCCCCATGCGCGCCCTCCGCATCGCCGCGATCGCGGGCCTCCTCACCGCCTGCGCCGAGCCCGCGCCCGCGCTCGAGGGCGTCGTCGTGGACGCGCTCGACGGCGCGCCGATCGAGGGCGCCCGCGTGAGCGCGCGCGGCGTCGCCACGACCACCGACGCGGCCGGCCGCTTCGCGCTCCCGGTCGCGGGCGGCCCGCTCCACGCGAGCGCGCCCGATCACCTTGGAACCACGCGACGGCGCGTCGAGGCGGCCCCGATCACCCTCCCCCTCTGGCCGCGCCATCCCGACGACGCCGCGATCGACGCGCACTTCGCCCGCCTCGCCGCCCGGCGCGCGCTCCGCGACGATCCCGACGACCCCGCGCTCCGCCCGGCGGCGCGCGCGTACCTGCGGGGCGAGCCGCGGCCCGCGCTCGAGGGCGACATCGGCGCCGTGCGCGCGGAGCTCGACGCCCCGCCGGCGGTGATCCGGATCTGGCGCCGCTCGATCGACGGAGCGGCCGACAGCTGCGCGGGCCGCATCGACGAGATCCCCTTCGAGGACTACGTCGCGGGCGTCCTCCCCCACGAGTGGATCCCGAGCTGGCACGACGAGTCGCTGCGCGCGGGCTCGCTCGCGATCCGCACCTACGCCTGGGGCTGGGTCGCGCGGGGGGGCAAGTACGATTGCGCGGATCTCGACGACACCGCGCGCTCGCAGGTCTACGACGACGACCGCAACGAGCGCGCGAGCGCCGCGGTGTTCGCGACGACGGCGATGGCGATCACCGTCGACGGCGTGCTCGCGTCGGGCGAGTACAGCGCGGAGAACGGCAACCCCACCGCGACCGGCGTCGACGACCCGCTGTGCGAGGGCCGCGAGCTCTTCGGCCACGGCCGCGGCATGTGCCAGTGGGGCTCGCAGCGCTGGGCGCTCGACGGCCGCGACCACCTCTGGATCGCGACGCACTACTACCCCGGCTCCGCGATCGAGGGCGGCGCGCCGGCCGCCGACGACTACGACGCGCGCGCGGTGCTGCCGATCGGCGCGCCCATCGAGCTCGTGTCCGGGACGCGCGCCGAGGTGACCGTGCGCTTCGAGAACACCGGCCGCCGCGAGTGGACCGCGGAGGGCACGCGCCTCGTCGCGGCGGACGCGGAGCCCTCCCCCTTCTTCGACGACGTGAGCTGGATCGACGCGGCCACCCTGACCGCGCCCGACGCCTACCGCTACGCGCCCGGCGCGATCGGCGAGTACACGTTCCAGATCACCGCGCCCGAGGTGACCGAGGCGCGCGAGGTGACCGACGAGCTCGTGCTCGCGCACGCGGGCGTGGGCCCCTTCGGCGAGCGGGTCACGCTGCGGGTCCGCGTGCTCCCGCGCGAGGGCTCGGTCCCGCCGCCGTCGGGGCTCGACGCGGGCGCGATGGGGCCGCCGGTCGAGCCGCCGCCGATGGACGGGCCGTCGGGTGGTTGTGCGGTGTCGCCGAGCCGGGGGGGATCGCTCGCGATCCTCGCGCACGTCGCTCTCCTCCTGATCGCGCGCCTGAGCAACTCGAAGAAGCGAGGCTGTAGCCTGTAGGCCCCCCCCCGTCATGTCCCATTGCCGGGGTCAGGGCGAACCACGGAGCCCCCATTGACAGCCTGGCGAGCGCATGCGATCTTCTGCTTGAACAAGGGGGGGAGCGTCGTCACCGCGTCGCGCCTCCTCTTTCCTATTCCGTCACTTGAGGGTGTCGGCGCCTCCCTCCCTGCTGCTTCGCGGGGGCGCGCGGCGAGCGGCCGAGCCCACCAAGGAGCTCGTCGAGGATTCCACTTGGCTCGACCCAGATACAGCGCTCTGGGCTCTGTCTCCGTCCTCGGGATGTGGGGCGTGCTGACGAGCGGATGTCTGTCTTCGCACCAGCACCACGTGGCCGGCGACGCCGCACCGGCCAGCGGTCCAACGGTGTCGTCTCTCGCGTTGTTCCACCGCCTTGATCCCACGCTCTTTCGTGAGCGGACCGTGCCGATCTCCCGGTGTGCTTGATCGCCTCCGCGGATGCGGAGCCGGTGACGGAGAGCGAGAGGCCGGCGCGATCCTGCGAT
>JAYRVK010000838.1:0-6331 GCA_041918555.1 Sandaracinaceae bacterium | reverse complement strand
CGCGGCGCGCATGCACGCCGTCGTGATGGCGTCCCCGAGCTCGTCCTCGATCACCTCGGCGCGCGACGGGGCGCCGTCGGAATCGATCCGCCAGCGCAGCGTGATCCGTCCCGCGAGCGCCGGGACCCGCAACCTCCCTTGCTCGTAACAGAAGCGGAGATCGCCCAGGTGCTCTCGCACGACCTGGCGGATCACCGCCGCCTCGTCGATCGGCGCGGCGCCGCAGGGCCGGCACGACCACCGCCCGCCGCACTCCCAGCGCCGCTCGCACTGCGGGATCGCGGTCGCGCCGCTGAGCATCGTGGCGTGCGCGCGCACGGGCGGCGGCAGCGTGATCCGGCGCCGGCCCCAGTCGTCGCCCCAGCCCGCGGCGAGCGGCCCGGGCCGGCTCGCGCTGAGCACCCGCGCGTCCGCGAGCGTCCCGCAGCTGCCGCGGAGCGTCGCGAGGCGGAGCCAGTCCTCGCGATCGCCGAGCGGGAGGCGCTCGCCGGTCGAGGGCTCCGCGCGCGCGAACGGGTCGTCGCCGAGCCCGAGGCTCTGGAGCGCGGTGACCGCGGCGCGCAGGTGCGGCAGCGTGGGATCGGGCGGCGGCCGCCGCGCGCCCGCCCCGTCGACGCCGGCGCGGCCGGCGGGGGCGCGTCGCGGGGTCGGGCGCGCGGGCGCCATCACGTCGCCGAGCGAGCGGCCGCCGGCGCGCTCCGAGCGGTCGACGCGGTGCTTGGTCTCGACGACGCGGCTCGTCGGATCGGGCGGGGTCACGACGACGGGGAGGAGCCGCGCCATCGGCGGACCGAGCCGCGTCACGTCGAGGGTGGGACGGCGCGGAGGCACCGCGCCGAGCGCGGTGAGCGCGCCCGCGAAGAGCGTGATCGTGAACGCCGCGAGCGCGGCCAGCGAGCGCACCGCGCGCCGATCGATGCGCGGCGCGGGCCCCGCGTCCTCGCTCAGCCCGACCCGGAGCCAGTACCCGTCGCGCTCGAGCCACGCCTCGACGCGGCGCACCACGGCGATCCCCGACGCGAGGCCGTCGACCTCCTCGAGCCGGCGCATCCGCACGCGCGCGGCGCCGAGGATCGCGGGGTCGGGCGCGACGCAGCCGAGGATCCGCAGCGTGTGGAGGTCGCGCCACCCGTTCGCGGTGTGGATCCACGCGCGGCAGCGCGGCGGGACGACGAGGATCACGTCGTCGCCGTCGAGCGCGATGGGCGCCATCGCGCCGAAGGGCCCGCCCGGACCGAACGCCGCGCCGAGCGGGTGCGCCGCGACGTGCAAGCGCTCGTCTCCCCAGCACAGCTCCGCGTCCACGCTGGCCACGCCGCGTGAGACCGCGGCGCAGGGCGCATGTTCCGCGAGTGATCAGGGGTCGAGGCAGACCACCTCGACGCCGCTCCCCGTGTCCTCGACCGGTCCGTAGCCGCCGAGGTGCCCGAGCGACGCGCAGTAGCTCCAGCTCGCGATGCCGCACGTCACGGGGTCCGCGATGCACCGCGACGCGAAGCCCGCGAGCGTCTCGCGCGTCGTCGGGACCACGATCGCGCTCGGGAGGCACGTCACGGTGACCGCGTCGCCCTCGCTCCGCACCGGGCCGTAGCCGCTCACCGCGCCGACGGAGCCGCAGTAGCGGTGGATCGCGGTCGCGCACGCGGCGCCGAGGCGCTCCGTCGTGCCATCACATGCCGACAAGAAGGTTTGCAATACCGTATACGTGGTCTCGCGCACGTCGCCGTCCACGCACATCACCGTGTCGTACCAGGCGGGCGGCCCGAAGCCGCTCGTGAAGCAGTCGAGGGCCGCGCAGTGGGCGTGCGCGGCGCGGTTGCACGCCAGGGTGCCTCCGAGGGAGAGGTCGGTGCACTCCGGGTCGGCGGCCACGAGCTGCTCGACGCCGATCGACTGCGCGCTCGCCTCGGGGCACACGCAGCTCCCGGCCTCGCAGATCGTCCCGTCCACGCAGCTCGTGCCGCACGCGCCGCAGTGGTGGGCGCTCGTGGCGAGGTCGTAGCAGATGCGATCGCAGCCGCTGAGGCCGGCCTCGCACCCGCAGGCCCCCGCGCGGCAGGGGTCTCCGTCGGCGCACGCCGCGCCGCAGCCGCCGCAGTGCAAGGGATCTTGCAGGGGGTCGACGCAGGTGCCGTCGCAGAAGACGCGGCCCTCGGGGCACTGGACGCGGGGCGCGATCGCGCAGAGCGCGTCGGCGGTGGTGCGCGGCACCTCGAGGGGCGGCGGATCGGGGACGCGCGGTGTCTGCCCGGTGATCGCCTGGAGGATCACGCAGGCCGCGAGGAGCGAGCCCGCCGTGGTCGGGTGGCTCCCGTCGTCGGCGTGGAGCGCGACGTCGGGCAGCTCCGCGAGCGCGATCATCCACGCGGCGCCGACGCGCGCGACCATGTCGCCGTGCCGCATCGCCACGCTGCGATAGCGGAACTCGAGCGCCTCGGTCATGTCGGCCGGCGTGAACGTGCCCGTGTAGATCGGGTCGCCCGCGCGCCGCGCCCACGTGGAGAACCACACCCCGCGCGCGCCGCTCTCCGCGATCGCGTCGGAGAAGAGATCGGCGTGGTAGTGGAACGACTCGGGCGAGGCGAAGGGCTCGACGCTCTGGCCCTGGAGCACGACGGCGTCGAGGCCGCCGGCCTGGATCCGCTCGGCGGCGCCGGTCGTGCTCCAGTGGTCCTGGAGGAGCGCGCCGCCCTGCGTGATCGCCTCGACCTCGACCGCCGCGCCCGGCGTCGCCGCGCCGAGCACGCGCACGAGCGCGGGGAGATCGTTGAAGTAGGTGTAGCTGTTGCTGACGAAGAGCACGCGGAGCGGCGCGCCGGCGTCGGCGCCGGCCGTCGCGTCGGGGCCGACGGCGCCGTCGATCGAGGCGGCGCCGTCGACGCCGGGGGGCGCGCCCGCGTCGGCGGCGAGGCCTCCGGGACCCCCGCACGCGGCGAGGAGCCAGAGCCAAGCGAGGCAGAGGTGTCGCGTCGTCATCGAGAATGCAAGTCGAGTTGCGGGGTGCGGATCAATGGCTGATCGGCGCCGTGCCGATCACGAAGGTGTCGAAGTCGACGTGCTCGTCGCGCGTGGCGGCCCAGCTGGCGTCGCTCCCGCCGAAGAAGGTGCTGAAGTAGAAGCCGTCGATCGCGAAGGTGTCGACGTCGCGGAACCGCAGACCGCTGCGCTCGAGCGCGGGCTCGCCGTCGAGCCACGCGCGGACCGCGCCGTCGTGTGCGCCCGGCGTGTTCATCACGATCTCGTGCTCGACGACGTGCCACGCGTCGTCGAAGCGGCGCTCGCCGCCGAGGTCCCAGTCGAAGTCCTCGCCGTACACCGTGGGCTGGTCCGGGTGGTAGACGTACTGGACGGCGCGTCCGAGCTCGCGCCACATCATCCGCCCGCTCCAGCCGTCGGAGCCGGTCGGCCTCGAGCCGCCGGTGTTGCCCGCGCCGCCGAAGAGCCCGGGCAGCTTGCCGCCGCGCACGAAGTCGAACCCCGGCGCGAACCGAACCCGGTAGGCCACGAAGAGCCGATCGTGGCTCGCGGGCAGGCGGACCCGGAATTGCGCGCCGCCCTCGTCTGGGCCGACGCCACCCTCCGGATAGTGCACGCGGAGGAAGCGGCCCTCGGAGCTCGCGTCGGCCGCGACGATCTCCGCGCGCTCGATCGAGGCCCACTCGACGTCGCCCCACTCCGCGTCGAGGTCCGCGCGCGCGTAGGGTCCGATCGCCGCGACCTCGTGCTCGACGCGCAGGAGCTCCCCGGCGCGCGGGTCGCCGGCGTCGAGCGCGCCCGCGTCGAGGCCTCCCGCGTCGGGCCTCGCCGCGTCGAGCGCGCCCGCGTCGGGCGCGGCGGCGTCGCGCGGGACCTCCGGTCTCGCGGCGTCGACGTCCAGCGCCGCGTCGAGCCCGGCGCCGGGCCCCCCGCAGCCCAGCCCCAGCGCGAGCACCGCGACGAGGTGGGATCGCATGCGCCACCAGCGTAGCAGCCCTGGGCGCCCCGCCGTACGCTCGGGCCGTCATGCGCGGATCGATCCCGTGGCTCGCGCTCCTCGGCTGCGTCGCGGCGCCGGTCGCCGCGCAGGACGCCGACGTCCGCGTGGACGGAGCGCGGATCCGCGGCGACGAGACCTCGTGCTGGAGCAGCGCGGCGGTGCCCTGCGACGACGTCGCGCACGTCGCGCTCCGCGTGAGCGCGGGCCGCCGCGCGCTGTCGGTCCGGCTCGTGCGGGTCGAGGTCGCGCGCGCCGAGGCCCCCGACGCATGGGAGGACGCGCGCGAGCTCCGGCTCTCCGTCCACCCCGCGCCCGCGGGCGCGCGCCCGCGCCGCGCGGTGCGCCTCGCCGCCCGCCGCGCGCACCGCCTCCTCGTCCAGCACGCGCCCGTCCGCGTGGCGGTCGACGGCCTGCGCTATCGCGTGCACCTCGAGGTGAACGGCCGCGCGATCGTGGTGCCCGCGCGCGTGACCGTGATCTACGAGCACTCGGACGCCGAGCCCTGAGTTCCGCGGCGCTGCCCCCACGAAACCGGCACGAAATCAGGGCATTCTGGCGCGGTGGGAGGTCGCGGATCCGGAGCTTCCCCGACACGCGGTGCCGCACTGTGTGTCACGTGCGCGGCCTCCCGCTCGCTTCGAGCCTCGGCACGCGTCGTGCGATGGGTGGCCCGGGCGCTACGGGTGTTGGCGCCGGAGAGGTAGAGAAAGCAAAGATGCTTGCATGGTGTCGACGGAGCGCGCTGGCCCTCCTGTTCATGGCGTCGCTGACCGCGTGCGAGGCGGTGGACCCGATCCCGGAGTCGCCGGCAGACGGCGGCGCGAACCTGCTCGACGTCGACGGGAGTGTCCTGTTGCCGGCGGAGATGTGCGCGCCCGAGTGCACTCCCGCGCCGTACGGTCCCCCGCTCTGGGTGGACTCGGAGTCCCTCTGCTACGACGGCTGCAACTGGTGCACGTGCACCGCCGACGGCCCGATGAACTGCACGGCGCGCGACTGCAGCGGGCTCGAGGCTCCCGACGGAGGGAGCGCCCCGCTCCCCGCGGAGATGTGCGCCCCTGCGTGCGTGACGGAGTTCCCCGAGCCGCCGTTCGAGTACGACCCGGCGACGACGTGCTACGACGGCTGCAACTGGTGCACGTGCACGGCGGACGGACCCGCGGACTGCACGGCGCGCGACTGCAGCGCAAGCGACGACTTCGATGGAGGCATGCCCTGAGCACGCCGCGGGAGGCGCCTGTCGACCGCGCTAATTCACGAGGCGCGGGAAGAAGCGCCCGCCCTCGAGCACGCGCTCGCTCTCGTCGCCGCCGGGGATCTCGTCGGGCCACACCTCGAGGTGGGCCTCCCCGACGAGCTGGCCCTTGGCGGCGATCCACGCGTTGCGCTCGTCGATCCAGGCCATGCACGCCTTGCGCGCCTTCTCGGTGATCGGGCGCGAGTCCTCGACGACGGTGAGCCCCGTGTCGGCGTCGTAGCGCACGCTGAGCGGCCGCTTGGGATCGAGGCCGGACTCGTCCTTGGCCTCCTTCTGGAGGCCCTCGATCAGCTCGAGCTCCTTGCCGTACTGCTCCATCTGCGCCGCGGTCTGCTTGCGCTCGTACTCCTCGCGCAGCGCGAGCTCGTCCTTGTCGTACGGCCGCATGGCCTCCTTCATGCGGCGGCTGTCCGCGGGTGACACGTCGGAGAGCACGGAGACGATCTCGAGGTTCTTCGGGCGCTCCTTGAGCCACTCGATGCAGGTCTTGGCGTCGGGCATGCTCGCGACGAGCATCTCGCCGGTCTCGAGGTTGCGAACCTTCACTTCGAAGTCGGCCATACCGGGACCATCGCCCGAGACCCGGCCCGGCCACAAGGCCCGAGCGCGCGACTACGGGATCGTCAACGCCGCGACGGCCGCGGGATAGGCGTCCACGAGCGCATACGCGCGCACCGTCCCCCGCACCGCGCCCGCCTCGAACGCCAGGGTGACCGCGTCGATCGCGCCGGCCGCGGTGGCCGTGCGCTCGGTGCCGTCCACGTAGTCGACGCGGATGGGCCGCCCCGTCGCCGCGTCCAGCAGGAGGATCCCGAAGTTGTGCGCGTCCGCGGGGAGCGTCGAGCCCTCGTAGCTCGCGGTCACCGTGGTCGCGCTCGCCTCGAGCGAGACCGCGCCGATCCCTTCGGGCGCCGACGCGACGCCGCCCTCGTGCGGCCGCAGGTCCGCCGCGCCCCACGCGAGCAGGATATCCGTCGCAGGGTTGCAGAACCCGAGGCGCTGGAGGAACTCCCCGTAGAAGTCGATGTCGCCGCACACGACCTGCGCCGTCAGCGTGGGGCTCGCCGCCGCGACGCCCATCGCGTCGACCCGCGTCG
>JAYRVK010000837.1:0-11569 GCA_041918555.1 Sandaracinaceae bacterium | reverse complement strand
GAGGACCACCTGCTTCTCGCGGCTCATCTTCTCCGGCATCGTGATGATGATGCGGTAGCCGCGGATCGCGGCCGCGAGCGCCAGGCCGATGCCCGTGTTGCCGCTCGTCGGCTCGATCAGCGTGTCGCCCGGCTTGATGTCCCCGCGCTTCTCGGCCTCGACGAGCATGCGCACGCCGATGCGGTCCTTCACGGAGCCGCCCGGGTTCATGAACTCGAGCTTCGCGAGGATCTCGCTCTTGCAGTCGCGCGCGACGCGGGCGAGGCGGACCATCGGCGTGCCGCCGACCGTGGAGAGCACGGAGTCGTGGATCGTGGGGCTCATCGCGACGGGCTAACCGCTCGCGCGCGCGTTGACCACCCCGGGCCGTGAGAAACCGCGGCCGCGCCCGGCCCGAGTGTGGCACACGTACGCCGTATGCGTGGATTCGCCCGGGTGAGCGTGGCCGTTCCCGAAGTACACGTCGCCGGCTTCGGCGCCAACGTCGAGCACACCGTCGCCCTGCTCGATCGCGCCGACGCGCAGGGCGACGCGCTCGTGGTGTTCCCGGAGCTCGGGCTCTGTGGCTACACGATCCGCGATCTGGTGCTCGACCACCACCTGCTCGAGTCGTGCGAGGACGCGCTGTCGCAGCTCCTCGACGCGAGCTCCGAGCGCCGCCCGCTGGCCGTGGTGGGGATGCCCGTGCGGGTCGGGGGGGGCATCTACAATTGCGCGGTCGCGATCCAGCGCGGGCGCGTGCTCGGCGTGATCCCGAAGGCGTATCTCCCCACCTACCGCGAGTTCGAAGAGGCGCGCTGGTTCCGGCCGGGCACCGAGGTGCCCGCCGGCTCGACGGTCGCCCTCGCCGATCAGCGCGCGCCGTTCGGGCTCGACGTCCTGTTCGAGGCCGAGGACGAGCCCGACCTCGTGGTCGGCCTCGAGATCTGCGAGGACTACTGGGTCCACGTCCCGCCGAGCGTCTTCCAGGTGTCGGCCGGCGCGACCGTCGTCGCGAACCCGAGCGCGTCGAACTTCACGATCGGCAAGGCCGAGCTGCGGCGCCTCCTCGCGCGCTCCGCGTCCGATCGCGGCAAGTGCGCCTACCTCTACGTCGCGGCGGGACCGGGCGAGTCCTCGACGGATCTCGCGTTCGACGCCGACGCGTTCATCTGCGAGAACGGCCGCGTCCTCGCCGAGTCGCGGCGCTTCGCGCGCGAGGACCAGCTCGTCACCGCGGACGTCGACCTCGAGCTCTTGATCCGCGAGCGCACGGGCACCAACACCTTCGGCGACTGCGCGCGCGAGAACGCGCGCCCGTTCCGCCGCGTGCCGTTCCGCGCGGGCACCGGTCAGGGCCCGCTCCGGCGCACCGTCGCGGCGCACCCGTTCCTGCCGAGCGATCCCGCGACCCTCGCGACGCGCTGCTGGGAGATCTTCGAGATCCAGAGCAACGCGCTCGCGACGCGCATGAGGGCGATCGGTCGGCCGAAGCTGATCCTCGGGCTCAGCGGCGGGCTCGACTCGTCGATGGCCGCGCTCGTGTGCGCGGCCGCGCTCGATCTGCTCGGGCAGCCGCGCGAGGACCTGCGCTGCGTGACGATGCCGGGCCTCGGCACGACCGAGGGCACGAAGAACAACGCGGCGCGCCTGGCCGAGGCGCTCGGCGCACGCTTCGAAACGATCGGCGTGTCCGAGGCGAGCCACCTCGTGCTCGGCGCGGTCGGCCACGGCGCCGCCGTCGGGACCTCGAGCGTCGAGGAGCTCCTCGCGCGCCTCCGAGCGAGCCCGAAGCTCGGCGATCCGACGCTCGAGAACGTGCAAGCTCGCTTGCGCACTCTAGTCCTGATGACCCTCGCCAACCAGGAGGGCGGGCTCGTGGTCGGCACCGGCGATCTCTCCGAGAAGGCGCTCGGGTGGTCGACCTACTCGGGCGATCACATCTCGATGTACGACGTGAACGCGGGCGTCCCGAAGACCCTCATCCGCTTCGTGATCCGGTGGGTCGCGAACGAGCGCGCCAAGACGTGGAGCCGCGACGGCGAGGCGCTCCGCGAGGTCCTCTTCGCGATCCTCGACACCCCCATCTCGCCGGAGCTCCTGCCCGCCGACGAGTCGGGCCAGATCGCGCAGCTCACGGAGTCGACCATCGGGCCGTACGAGCTGCACGACTTCTTCCTCTACCACGTGGTCCGCCACGGGGCGCGGCCGGGCCGCGTGCTCGATCTGGCGCGCGTCGCGTTCGGCGACGCGTACCCGCTCGAGGTGCTCAAGAAGTGGCTCGCGCTCTTCTATCGCCGCTTCTTCGCGAACCAGTTCAAGCGGAGCTGCACCGCCGACGGCCCGAAGGTCGGGATGGTCGCGCTCTCGCCGCGCGGCGACTGGCGCATGCCGTCGGACGCGCAGGTCACCGCGTGGATCGAAGCGGTCGACGCGTACGAGTAGCTCAATGCCCTGCGGCGAAGTCCTGCGTCCAGTAGTGGCCGTAGGGCGAGCCGTCGACGAACGCGTACCCGATCCCGATCACGGTGTAGGCCGGGTTCATGATGTTCGAGCAGTGCCCGTCGCTGTCCATCCAGCCCGCGACGACCTCGGCCGGCGTGCGCTGACCGGCCGCGATGTTCTCGCCCCACGGGCCGGGGCCGTCGAAGCCCGCGTTGCGCATGCGCACGTCGAACGTCCGCCCGTCGAGGCTGTCGTGATCGAAGAACGCCATCTCGCCCATGTCGAGGCTGTGGCCGCGCGCCGCGACCTGGATCACCTCGTCCATCTCGAGCGGGCCGGCGGGGCCGAACATGCCCTCGCTGTCGCAGTCGAAGCCCATCGCGCGGTAGCGGTTGGTCTCCTCGAGGACGTCCCACTCGAACTCCTGCCACGCCTCCGGCCAGCCCTCGCCGCCGACGCACTCGCGCGAGAAGCAGTCGCGGTCGTCGCAGTCCGTCGCCCCGTCGCCGTCGTTGTCCATCCCGTCGGCGCACTGCGTCTCGTGGGTCACCACGTTGACCTGCACGTCGCCCGCCGCGTCGGCGTTGTAGCCGTCGACGACGATCAGGACCGTCTGGCAAGCCTCGAGCGGGATCGTGAGCGACGAGGCGACGTTGCCGCCCCCGATGTCGTCGTTGCACGCGAGCTCGGCCCCGTCGCAGTCGGCGCGGATGCTCAGCAGCGTGTCGAAGCTCGAGCCCATCGTCGTGACCTCGTAGAGCCCGGCCTCGGGCGCGGTGAAGCGGAACGCGATGTCGCGCGCGCCCGTGCCGCCCATCCCGCCGCCGCGGCCATTGCCGCACATCGAGCCGCCGAAGTCGTCCGCCTCCGACCCGGTGGCACCGCGCGTCTCGAGCGGGACGAGGTTCGTGGTGTCGACGATCGCGCACGCCGCGGCCGGAGGCGGGGTACAACCCGTCGGCGGCGGCATCATCATCATGCCCGCGTCGGTGCCGCCGCCGCCCGGACCGGCGTCCGTCCCCGGGGGGGGGGCGCCGGCATCCTCCATCATGCCGCCGGCCTCGTCGCACGCGCCGAGCGCGAGGGACGAAAGGACCGAGGCGACAAACCATCGTCGCTGCAGGGACATCGCCGCAGACGGTAGCCGAGGTCCGATCCCCGTGCACCGGTGCGGCGGGCCTTTCCGCGACCTCAATGCGCCGCGCTCTCGCCCCACAGCTGCCGCAACCGCGCGTCGCGGCCGCATCCGGTGCGGTACGTGCGGTAACGCACGGGGTTCGTCCGGTAGAAGTCCTGGTGGTAGCTCTCGGCGATCCAGAACGGCGCCGCGTCGGTGATGCGCGTGACGATCGCGCGGCCCAGGGTCGCGCGCGCGCGCTCCCGCGAGGCCTCCGCCAGGCGGCGCTGCTCCGCGTTCCGCACGAAGACCTCGCTGCGGTACTGGGTGCCGTGATCGCAGAACTGCGCGTCGGGCTGCGTGGGGTCGATGTTGTGCCAGAAGACCTCGAGGAGCTCGGCGTAGGTCACCCGCGTCGGATCGAACACGATGCGCACCGCCTCGGCGTGGCCGGTGCGCCCGGCGGAGACGGCCTCGTAGGACGGGCCGTCCACCCGGCCGCCGGTGTAGCCCGACGTGACGGACTCGACGCCGTCGATCGACTCGAACGGCGCCTCCATGCACCAGAAGCAACCGCCCGCGAAGATCGCGACCTCGCGCCCGTCGGGCGGTTCCGGCGCGCGCGCCGTGGACTGCGCGTGGCCGGTGCCGGGAGAGGAGCAGGCGAGCGTGAAGAGCGCGATGGCGAGGAGCGATCGATTCATGCGAGCGCCTACGCCGCAGCGCCGCGGCTCGTTACGCGCGCACAGGACGCGCGGCCGCGACGAGGAGCACGAGCGAGCGCGCCGCGGGCCCGTGACCCCCGTGAGGAACCCGGAGTGAGCGCGCACGACCCGCGCGTGGTAGCTGTCGCCCGTGGCGTCGATCACCGTCCATCACCTCGAGCGGTCGCGCTCGCAGCGCGTGCTCTGGCTCCTCGAGGAGCTCGGGCTCGACTACTCGATCGAGCGCTACCCGCGCACGAAGATCGGCCGCGCCCCCGAGGCGCTCAAGGCGATCCACCCGCTCGGGAAGTCGCCCGTGCTCCAGCACGGCGACGTCGTGGTCGCCGAGTCCGGCGCGATCGTGGAGTACGTCCTCGACGAGCTGGCCGAGGGACGGATGCGGCCCGCGCCAGGGACCGACGACCTCCGGCGCTACCGCTTCTACCTCCACTTCGCGGAGGGCTCCATGATGGCGCCCCTCCTCGTGAAGCTGCTCTTCTCGCGCGTGCGCCGCGCGGTCCCCGTGCTCGGCAAGATCATCGCAAAGAAAGTGGACAGCGCGTACACCGTCCCCGAGATCACCGCGCACGTCGAGCTCGTCGAGGCGGAGCTCGCCTCGCGGGAGTGGCTCGCGGGCGACGGCCCGACGGGCGCCGACGTCATGATGATCTACCCCCTCACCGCCGCGGTCGAGCGCGCGGGGATCGACGGCTCGTTCCCGAACCTGACCGAGTACCTCGACCGCGTCCGCGCCCGCCCCGCGTGGAAGCGCGCGATCGAGCGCGGTGGGCCCTTCGAGCTCGAGCGGTAGCGACGCCGATCAGTGGACGGTGCGCACCGTCCCGTCGAGGGTGCATGGCTGCCTCGTGTCCTCCGAGAGGGCGATCTGCACGCCGCGCAGATCGAGGTCGACCGCGCCGGTCACCGCGTCGAACTGGCGGATCACCACGGTGCCGTGGACCGTGTCGTGCGCCGGGCGCCGGTGCAGCCAGTACGCCGCCGCCGCGGCGTCGTCGCGGTTCACGTAGACGAGCCCGCGCGTGTGCAGGCTGATGACCATCCCCGTCTGCGTGCCCTGCGCGGTGGAGAGCTCGATCGTCCGGGGGCCGTGGGGAAGGCGCAGGGTGAGATCGGAGATGTTGTCGCTGGCGCGCGAAGAGAACGTGATGGTGCCGTGCGGCTCGCCCGCGGTGTGGATCAGCGTGAGCGGAGAGACGAACTCGGGGGTGCAGTGTCCGCCGACGCGGAGCCGCACCTCGGGGACGCCGAGCGTCCCGGGCGAAGGTGGAGACGCCGCCATCGGCGCAGGCGCAGGCGTAGGCGCAGGCGGCTCCTCCGGGGTCGGCGGCGCGACCGCCGTGGCCTCGGGCCGGGCGAGATACAGCGCGCCGAGCGTCCCGATCACCGCCGCCCCGAGGAGCGTCCCGACCACCAAGAGGACGGTGAGCGCGCGCCGCGCGAGCGAGGGACGCGGCGCGAGCGGCGACGCCGCCGGCGGGATCGGCGGCGTGACGCGCGCGACCAGGCTGGGGGCCCCGGCGGGCGCCGTCCCCGCATACGCGAGCGGGGTCTCGCGCGGCCGCCCCCTCGCGGCGGGCAGCGGCGCCTCGGGCAGCCCGTACAGGAGCTCCGCGAAGGTCGTTGCGTCGGGGACGCGGCGCGAGGGACGCGGATCGGTCGCGGCGGCAGCGGCGCGGAGCGCGGCCTCGGGCAGGTGCGGCGCGAGCTCGCGGAGCGACGGAAGCGTCCCCTCCAACGTCGCCGCGGCGACCTGCGCGGCGTTCATGCCCGCGAACGGCGGGCGACCCATCAGGCACGTGTGGAACAGCACGCCGAGCGCGTAGAGGTCCGCGCGCCGATCCACGGGATCGCCCCGGAGCTGCTCCGGCGCCATGAAGCCCGGCGTGCCGATCGCCGTGCCGGGGATGGTGAAGCTCTCGATCGCGCGCATGCGAGCCACGCCGAAGTCGAGGAGCACCGGGCGCGCGCGCGAGCCCTGCGTCTGGAGGAACACGTTCGCCGGCTTGAGGTCGCGGTGCACGATGTCCGCCTCGTGCACGCGCGCGAGCGTGCTCGCGAGGGCGCGGGCCAGCCCGACGGCCTCCGGGAGCGAGAGCGGTCCGCGCTCGAGCCGCGCGTCGAGCGACTCGCCGTCGAGGAGCTCGAGCACCTGGAACGGGCCGAGCTCGGGGTCGGTCCCGAACTCGAGGACCTGCACCACGCCGTCGGCGTCGAGCCGCGCCGCGGCCATCGCCTCGCGCCGGAAGCGCTCGAGGCGCTGGACGTCGTTGCGCCGGCTCGGGTGCAGCAGCTTGACCGCGACGCCGCGCTCGAGCGCGACGTCCTCGGCGCGGAACACCGCGCCCATCCCGCCGTACCCGATGAGGCTCCGCACGCGGTACTTGCCCGCGATGCGCCGCCCCTCGAGCCCCCTCGTCCAATCGAGGTCGCCGCTCCCCACGCCCCCGCCGCTCCGCGCCCAATCATACCATCGCGCTCCCGGACGAGATCGTGACCTCAGAGATGTCGATCAATCGATCGAGGCCAGGCCGTCGCGCAGCGACGACCGTCGGCCGAGGGGGCCCCACGCGAAGCATGGCCCCAGCGCGATCCACTCGCGCTGGGGGAAGGGGGTGAAACCCCCTTCGAAACTCAGAGGGTGTCGATAAATCGATCGAGGCCAGGCCGTCGCGCAGCGACGGCCGTGGGCCGAGGGGGCCCCACGCGAAGCGTGGGGAGCGAACGCGGCTCTGCCGCGTTCGTACTGGGGTTGGGGGCCCCAGCGCGATTCACTCGCGCTGGGGGAAGGGGGTGAAACCCCCTTCGGCAACTCAGACCGCGGCGGCCGCGGCGAGGGCGCGCGAGAGGTCGCTCTTCAGGTCGTCGTAGGCCTCGAGGCCGACCGAGATCCGGATGAGCCCGTCGTCGATGCCGAGCGCCGCGCGCGCGGCGGGCGGGACCGAGCCGTGCGTCATGATCGCGGGGTGCTCGATCAGCGACTCGACGCCCCCGAGGCTCTCGGCACAGCAAAACACCTTGACGGTCGCGAGCAGCGCGCGCGCGGCGGGCAGGCCCCCCGAGACGACGAAGGTGATCATCCCGCCCGGGCCCGCCATCTGGCGCTCGGCGAGCGCCTGCTGCGGGTGCGAGGCGAGGCCCGGATAGATCACGCGCTCGACGTTCGGCTGCTCCTCGAGCCACGCCGCGAGCGCGCCGGCCGAGCGCACGTGGCGCTCCATCCGCACGGGCAGCGTCTTGAGACCCCGGAGCACGAGGTAGCAGTCGAACGGCGAGGGCACCGCGCCGATCGCGTTCTGGAGGAAGCGCAAGCGCTCGGCGAGGGCCGCGTCGCTCGTGACGACCACGCCGCCGACCACGTCGCTGTGGCCGTTGAGGTACTTCGTCGTCGAGTGCAGCACCGCGTGCGCGCCGAGCGTCAACGGACGTTGCAGCATCGGGGTCGCGAACGTGTTGTCGACGACGACCGTCGCGCCGCGCGCCGCGCCGACCTTCGCCACGGCGGCGATGTCGACGAGCTTGAGCATCGGGTTGGTCGGCGTCTCGATCCACAGCATGCGCGTGGTCGCGCGCATCGCGCGCTCGACGTTGCCCGGGTCGGCCATGTCGACCTGGGTCGTCTCGATCCCCATCGGCCGCATCACCTTGTCGAGGATGCGGAAGCTCCCGCCGTACACGTCGTCGCTCGCGACCACGTGATCGCCGGGCCGCAGCGTGTGGAGCAGCGTCGTCATCGCCGCGCAGCCGCTCGCGAACGCGAGCCCGTGCGCGCCCCCCTCGAGCGCCGCGATGCAGCGCTCGAGGGTCTGCCGCGTGGGGTTCCCGGTCCGCGCGTACTCGAAGCCCTTGTGCACGCCCGGCCCGTCCTGCGCGAACGTGCTCGCGAGGACGATCGGGGTCATCACCGCCCCGCTCGTCGGGTCGGGCGCCTGGCCCGCGTGGATCGCCAGGGTCTCGAGGTGCGTGCTCTCTACCGCCATGCGGGCCGACCTAGCACGGGGCACGCGCGGAGGCTTCCGGCGCGCACTCGAACGTGTGTCACACTCGGTGCGTGACGACGGCTCCGTCGAGCGTGGACGTTCGCCTCGAGCGAGCGCTGGAGAGCGCGGAGGAGTTCTTCATGGGGACGGGGAAGGTGCACCGTGCGGCCGTGGAGCTCGCTCGCCTGCTCGACGAGGCGGGGATCCCCTACGCCATCGCAGGCGCCATGGCGCTCGGGGCGCACGGCTACGAGCGCGCGACCGTGGACGTCGACGTGCTGCTCACCCGCGACGGGCTCGAGCGGTTCAAGGGGCTGCACCTGGGTCGCGGCTACGTCGAGAAGTTCCCGGGGAGCAAGGGCCTCCGCGATGTGCGCAACGGAGTCACGATCGACGTGCTGATCGCGGGCGAGTACCCGGGCGACGGACGGCCCAAGCCGATCGCGTTCCCCGATCCCGCGTCGCCGACGGCCGTCGTGGTGGGCCGCTTTCGCGTGCTGGGGCTCTCGACGCTGCTGGAGCTCAAGCTCGCGTCCGGGATGACGGCGCCGCACCGGCTACGCGATCTGGCCGACGTGCTCGAGCTGATCCGACTCGGGGGACTGAGCGAAGCCCTGGGCGCCCAGCTCCACCCCTTCGTCCACGAGAAGTACGCGGAGCTCTGGCGGGCCGCGCAGGGGCAAGACCCCGAGTGACCGTTCACTCGGCGTCGTCGCCCACTTGCTCCTGCAGGCGCTCGATCTGATCGTTGACCGCGGGGCGCTGCGCCTCGAGGCGCTCGAGCAGGCGCCGGGCCCGCCGCGCCGCCGCCGCGTCGCCGCGCGCCTCCGCGGCCTCGGCCGCCTCGCGCATCGCGTTCACGCGCTGCTCGAGCAGGCCGCGCCAGAACGTGGCCTGGCGGAGCTGCTGCGCGGGGGTCGGCGGCTCGTTCGGACGCGCCGTCGCGGGCGACTCCGCGGCGCGCGCCTGCATCCGCTCGGCGGCGACCTCCTCGGGCTCCTCGACGCCGCGGGTCGGCGCCGCGGGGGGCTCGAGCGCGGCGGCCTCCTCGGCCTGGTCCGCGGTGCTCCCGTCGAGGAGCATCCGCGCGAGGCGCTCGCGATCGAAGTCGCGCGGCGCCTCGACCGGTTCTCCGTCGCCCTCGGGCTCGTCGGCGGGCGGGGCCTGCGCCTCGTCCGCGGCGGGCAGCGCCTCGCGCGCGGGCGGCGCGGGCGCGTCCGCGAGGAGCCACCACAGGCCGACGCCGACCAGGCCGAGCACGCCGAGGAGCAACGGCCAGCGGCTCGCGATCCCCGATGCCTCGTCCGACACGCGCGGACCATAATCGGGGATCTCCGCGATGGCCACGACGACCCACGTGCTCCTCTTCGACGTGATGGACACCCTCGTCCACGACCCCTTCCACGCCACGATCCCGGGCTTCTTCGGGATCACGCTGGAGGAGCTCTTCCGCGACAAGCACCCCGACGCGTGGATCCGCTTCGAGCACGGCGAGCTGACGGGGCGCGAGTACCTCGCGTCGATGTTCGCGGATCGGCGCGCGTTCGATCACGACGCCTTCGAGCGCGCAGTGCAGGACGCCTACCGGTGGATCGACGGAGTCGAGCCGATCCTGGCGGAGCTCCGCGCGCGCGGGACGCCGATGCACGCGATGAGCAACTACCCTTGCTGGTATCGGTGGATCGAGGAGCGCCTGGGCCTGGGCCGCTACCTCGAGTGGACCTTCGTGTCGTGCGAGACGGGCCTGCGCAAGCCCGCGCGCGAGGCCTACGAGCACGCGTGCGCGACGCTCGCGGTGCCGCCCGAGCGCTGCGTCTTCGTCGACGACCGCAAGAAGAACGTGGAGGCCGCGCGCGCGATCGGGATGCGCGGGATCGTGTTCGAGGACGCCGCGCAGCTCCGCCGCGCGCTCGACCTGTAGCTACGGCGACGCCTCGAGCGTCCGAAGGAACCTGGCGCAGCGCTCCGGGTCGGCCGCGCGTGCGTCGCGCGCGAGGATCGCGCGATCCCCGCGCACCTGGTTCAGGTAGCGATCGACGGGCGCGCCCCCGAGCGAATAGGCGCGCAGCGCCAGCTCCGTCCCGAGCGGGAGGCCGCCGCGGGCCGCGTCGCACACGTGGAGGATCGGGGGCGTGTCGTCGGCGGGCGCGACCTGCGCCTCGACGGGGGCCGCGTCGAGGGGCAAGCGCACGGTCACCGGGGCATCGGCCCGCAGCGGGGAGCCGTCGCCGAGCGCGCCGTGGCGATCATCGCCGAAGCACACGACGTCGCCGCGGCGGGTGAGGACGCAGGTGAAGCGGTTGCCGAGCGCGACCCGCGCGACGTCGCGCGCCGCCGTGGTCGGCGTCGGCGCCGCGATCATCCCGTCGAGGTCGGGGCCGCACTCGCCGCCGTTGCAGGAGCCCCAGCAGCGGAGCTCTCCGTCGTACGCCGCGCAGGCGTGGGTGCCGGGGCCGCGGAGCTCCGTCGTGCCCTCGGGCAACGCGACCCCGTGCGCCACGTCTTGGAGCGGGCGCAGGTCGCCGCCGACGCACGCCTCCGCGCCGTCGGGCGCGTACGCGCAGACGCCGCGAATGCGGGGCTCGATGCGCACGGCTCCGCGGAGCTCCGTCGCGCGCGGGCCCTCGCCGCCCGCGAGGAGGCCCCAGCACACCACCTCGCCGCCGCGACGCCGAGCGCAGGTGCCGTCGAGGGTCGCCGCGACCTCGACGACGTCGGCGACGGGCACCTCGATCGGGCCCGGCGCGCAGCGCTCGCCCTGGCACGCGCGCTCGGAAGCGCCGACGCCCCGGTAGCGGTCGTAGCCCCAGCAGAACACGCGCCCGCGCGCGGTCCACGCGCAGGCCTGACCGTCGCCGGCCGCGACGCCGACCGCGCGATCCGCCTCACCGGCCGGCGGATCCGAGGCCTCGTCGATCTCCGCGGGTGCGTCGGCCGGCATCGGGGGCGGGAACGCCGGAGGCGCGGGCTCGCGACCGCACGCCGCGGCGAGCGTCGTCGCGATCGCGATTGTCAATGTACGTTGCATGTTCTAACGCGGCCGGAGGATGCCCGCGGCGGGCGTGCCCTCTTGCTCGAGGCGCATGAAGAGGTCGCCGAGGTCGCGGCGCACGCGCAGCGGCTCGACGAACGCGCCGCCGAGCTCCGTGAGCCGCGCCTCGAGCCGCCCGATCTCCTCGCCGCCCGCGCGGAGCGCCTCCTCCGCGGACGCGCGGTCGACCTCGTAGCTCGTCTCCAGCGGCTCGAGCTGCGCGCGCAGCGCGTGCACCTGGAACTCGAGGTCGCTCACCTCGCGCCGCTTCGACTCGACCCCGGTCTGGGCCTTC